>CAZJJQ010000348.1:0-4884 GCA_964546345.1 uncultured Planctomycetales bacterium | reverse complement strand
ACATCTGGACCGACCGCAAGGGCACCGAGTACATGTGGTGGAACAACGTCGAGACGAAGCCCGGCACGGGCTTCCCGACGAGATGGGAGGACCAGGCGTCCTACCGCGGCGGGTGGGAGCTCGACCCCGACGGGAAGCTCCGACTCCGGTCCACCGACAAGCGGCGCACGGTCACCAACATCTTCCACCATCCGTCCATGCCGAGCATGGACGACTACTACGAGCCCTGGACGTACAAGTACTCCGAGCTCTTCGAGGCCCCCGAGGGCACCGACCAGCCGACGGCCCGCCCCATCTCCATGGTGACGGGCGAGCCCATCGAGGTGAAGGCCGGCCCCAACTGGGACGACGACCTCGGCGGCTCGAAGATCTACGCGGCCAACGACCCGAACCTCGAGGCGCTGACGCCCGAGCAGCGGCTCCAGCTCCAGTCGATCGAGCGGCTGGTGTTCTTCTACCTGCCGCGCATCTGCAACCACTGCCTGAACCCGTCGTGCGTCGCGGCCTGTCCGAGCGGCGCCCTGTACAAGCGCGGCGAGGACGGGATCGTCCTCCTCGACCAGACCCGCTGCCGTGGGTGGCGCGCGTGCGTCGCCGCCTGCCCCTACAAGAAGGTCTACTTCAACTGGCAGACGGGCAAGTCGGAGAAGTGCATCCTCTGCTTCCCGCGCCTCGAGACGGGGCAGGCGCCGGCCTGCTTCCACTCCTGCGTGGGGCGCATCCGCTACCTCGGCGTGCTGCTCTACGACGCCGACAGGATCGTCCCGACCGCCGAGCGCTCCGACGCGGAGCTCGTCGAGGCCCACCGCGAGATGATCCTCGATCCCTTCGACCCCGAGGTGATCGCCGCGGCGAGGAAGAACGGGATCGACGACTCGGTGATCGAGTCGGCGCAGCGGTCGCCCGTCTACAAGTTCGTGAAGGTGTGGGGCATCGCGCTGCCGCCCCACATCGAGTTCCGCACGCTGCCCATGCTGTTCTACGTCCCGCCGCTCCTCCCCGTCATGTCGTCGCGGCAGGACAACGGGACCCTCAAGAACGCCTCCGCGGGCCTGTTCCACGACCTCGAGCAGGCCCGGGCGCCCATCGCCTACCTCGCCAACCTCCTGGCGGCCGGCAACGAGGGGAAGCTCCGCTCGGCGCTGCGCAAGCAGATGGCGGTCCGCGTGCATCGGCGCGCGGAGACGGTCAAGGACGTGGACCGCGCGACGGCGGACGACGTGCTCCGGGAGGCCGGGATCACCCGGGAGCAGGCCGACGAGATCTACCGGCTCACCGCGCTCTGCACCTTCGAGGACCGCTTCGTCATCCCTCCGATGCACCGGGAGGAGGCGATCGCCATGCTCGACGAGCCCCAGACGTGGAAGCAGGAGACCGGGTTCGGCTTCCGCATGGCCCCGAAGCGGGGGTCCTGACGTGCTCGCCGAGGAGACCTCCCTCCGCGTGCAGGCGCTCGACGCCCTCGCCTCGCTCCTCACCTACCCCGACGAGCGGTTGCACGAGGCCGTGAAGACGACCGAGGCCTGCCTCCGTGCCTTCGACCCGGCCGCTGCGAGCGCCTTCGCGCCCTTCGCGGAGGCCCTCTCGGGGCTGGGGCTCGACCGCGTCGAGGAGACGTTCGCCCGCACCTTCGACTGGAGCTCCACCGTGGCCCTCGAGGTCGGGTGGCATCTCTACGGCGAGCAGTACGAGCGCGGCGCATTCCTCGTGCGCCTGCGCGAGCGCCTGCGCGCGACCGGCGTCGAGGAGGGCTCGGACCTCCCCGACCACCTCGGCACCTGCCTGCGCCTGCTGGGGCGGCTGCCGCCGGACGAGGCGCTCGGGCTCGCTACGGTCGCGCTGGTGCCGGCCGTGGACAAGATCCTCGCGGGGTTCGGCGTGGAGCCGAACCCGTTCGTGTCGCTGATCCGCGCCGTCTCGGCCGTCGTCCGCAGGGTCGCCGGCCAGGGCGACGAGAGGGGAGGCCGCTGATGCCGCCCGTGACCGGTCTCGACGAGCTGCTCTTCGTCGCGGCGCCCTACGTGGCGCTGACGCTGTTCTTCTTCGGGACGATCATCCGCTACCGGATCCGACCGTTCTCCTACTCGAGCCTGTCGAGCCAGTTCCTCGAGAACGACCGTCACTTCTGGGCGCAGGTCCCCTTCCACTACGGCGTCCTGTTCGTCCTCGGGGGGCACGTGGTGGGCTTCCTCCTGCCGCGCCAGCTGCTCGGCTGGAACGCCGCGCCGCTGCGGCTCTACCTGCTCGAGGGCACCGGCCTCGCCGCCGCGGCCCTCTGTCTGGTCGGCCTCGTCCACATCGTCCTTCGACGCCTCCGGAGCCGGCGGGCCCACGTCACGACCACGACCATGGACTGGGTCGTCTACGGCCTCCTGTTCGTCCAGGTCGGCTCCGGCGTGCTGGTGGCGGTGTCCTACCCGTGGGGCTCGTCCTGGTACGCGTCGGTGATGACGCCCTACCTGCGGTCGCTCGCGACCTTCGGGCCGGAGGCGGGCTGGGTGGCCGCGATGCCCTGGCTCGTCAAGCTCCACGTGGTCGGCCTGTGGGCCCTGCTCGGCGTGTTCCCCTTCACCCGGCTCGTCCACGTCCTCGTCGTCCCCAACCCCTACCTGTGGCGCCGGACCCAGGTCGTCCGATGGCTCGGCGCCTCCCGCGCGTGGAAGGAGCCCACCCGATGATGCCCTTCGGCGCCCGCTTCCAGGACTTCCGCAAGGCGGGGCACCTGCCCACCCTCCTCACCTCGCTGCTCTACTTCGACTTCTGCTTCGCGATCTGGGTGCTCAACGGGGCCATGGCTCCCTTCATCAGCGCCGAGTTCCACCTCTCGCCGGCCGAGAAGGGATTCATGGTCTCCGTCCCGGTGGTGGCGGGCGCGCTCATGCGCTTCCCGCTCGGGGTGCTGAGCCAGTACATCGGGCGGAAGAACGCCGCCCAGATCGAGATGGGCACCATCGTGCTGTCGCTGCTCGGCGGCTGGCTGCTGGTGGACAGCTACACCGGCGTGCTGATGATGGGCATCGCGCTCGGCGTCGCGGGCGCGAGCTTCGGCGTCGCGCTCTCGCTCGGCTCGGGCTGGTACCCGCCTCGCTACAAGGGCCTCGCCATGGGCATCGCGGGTGCCGGCAACAGCGGCGCGGTGATCGCCGTGCTCTTCGCACCCCCCCTCGCCAAGCTGTGGGGGTGGCGCGCCGTCTACGGGGCCGCCGTCGTGCCCATGCTGGCGGCCATGATCCTGCTCCAGGTGTTCGCGAAGGAGCCGCCGGACCGCGTCCACAAGAGCCTGAAGGACTACGCCAAGATCCTGGTCGAGCGGGACGCCTGGATCTTCAACCTGATCTACATGGTGACGTTCGGCGGCTTCATCGGGCTGACGAGCTTCCTGCCCACCCTCTTCAACGACCAGTACGGCATCGACAAGGCGCAGGTGGGCACCTACGCCGCCGGCATCATCGTGGCGGCCAGCGTGCTGCGGGTGCTCGGCGGGTGGCTCTCCGACCGGGTCGGCGGGCTGCGGCTCCTCTGGATCCTCTGCGCGACGATCATCGCCTGCACGGTGGCGGCCTCGGCGATGCCCGGGAACCCCTGGGTGATGGTGGCCATCCTGGTGGTCTGCTTCTCGGCGATGGGGGCGGGGAACGGGGCCGTGTTCCAGCTCGTGCCGCTGCGGTACGCCACCAGCACGGCGGTGGCCGGGAGCCTGATCGGCGAGGTCGGAGCCCTCGCGGGCGGGTTCCTGCCCAACGCCATGGGGATCGGCCGCCAGTGGACCGGCAGCTTCACGCCCGGGTTCCTCAGCGGCACCGTGCTCAGCATCGCGTCGCTGATCGTGCTGCTGAAGGTGAGCCGGCGGTGGACCACCACCTGGGTCGGCGAGGGGGGCAAGGCCCTCGACCGCTCCCACGGCCACGCGACGCACGGAGGCCACGGGGATCCGTCCCCCGCGGCCTCGCCGGCCCCCCAGGGAGGCGCGTCGTGAGCTCCGGCGCGCACCCTCCCCCGCCGTCGTTGCCCGGCCGGCGCCTGCCGTCCTGGAACCCGGAGGACGAGGGCGCGTGGAGCCTCTGGGAGCGCAAGGTGGCGATGCGCAACCTCGCCATCTCCGTCCCGAGCCTCCTCTGCGCGTTCGCCGTGTGGATGTACTGGTCCATCATCACCACGAAGATGAAGGACCTGGGGTTCCCCCTGACGGACGCCCAGCGCTACGGCCTGATCGCGGTGGCAGGCCTGGCCGGGGCGACCCTGCGGATCCCGAACTCGTTCCTCGTGGGCCTCGCGGGCGGGCGCAACACCGTGGCGCTCACCACGGGGCTCCTGTTGCTGCCCGCCGTGGGGGCCGGCATCGCCCTGCGCGACCCGAGCACGCCCTACGCCGTGTTCATCATGCTGGCGGCGCTCTCGGGCATCGGGGGTGGCAACTTCGCCTCCTCGATGTCGAACATCTCGTTCTTCTTCCCGAAGAAGACGCAGGGGCTCTACCTCGGGATCAACGCCGGCATCGGCAACCTCGGCGTGAGCGCGATGCAGTTCGGGCTGCCCCTGGCGGTCAGCTTCGGCCTGTTCGGGGCCCTGGGCGGCGCGCCCTCGGTCATGCCGAAGGCCTCGGGCGCGATCCCGGCCGGGACCGAGGTGTGGTTGCAGAACGCGGGCCTCGTCTGGATCCCGATCCTCGCCGCGCTGGCGCTCTGGGCGTGGCTCCGGATGGACAACCTCCCGGCCCACGGCGCGGGCTCGACGGCCTCCTGCCTCGCGAAGGTGCTCTGGCTCCACCTGCTCGGCTTCGCGGGCGCCGCGGCCGGTCTCTGGATCCTCCTCGGTCCCTCCTGGGAGGGGATCCTCGGCAAGGGACGGGGCTACCACGCCATGTGGATCGCGCTGCCCCTCGCC
>CAZJJQ010000347.1:0-4898 GCA_964546345.1 uncultured Planctomycetales bacterium | reverse complement strand
AGTTGCGCTCGCCACGCTCTGTCAGCCGCGGCTGGCTCCGACGCTTCGCGGGTCGGCGCGGGGGGCTCCGCGGCAGGAGCCGTCCGAGCCGGCGCGGTCGCTCCCGCCTCAGCGGTGCCGCCGTCGGATGGAGAGGTCTCCGGCTTCGGCGCCTTCGGCTTGCGCCGGGCGGGCGGCTTCGTCTCGGGACCCGCCGACTCCGGGGGAGGGGGGGGAGGGTGTTGAGGTTCGCTGTCGGCCATCGCTGCGCTCACCTTCTCGAGGAGCCCGCGTGCAGGCTTGGGGGTGGCCGCGTCCGGCTTCCCGCCCGCGACGGGGCCGGGGCCGGCCTTCCGGGCGACCTTCCTCCCCTTCGGCTCGACCGCCGTCTCCGCGGGGCCCGCGGCCCGGCGCTTGGCGCCGACGGCTTTGGCGGAGGCGGCGGCCGAGGGAGACGGGGTCTTCTTCGGAGAGGGGGACGCTCCCCCCTTCGCCGCCCTGCCGGAGGGCGGCTTCGAGGGCCCCCGCCCGCCGGCCTTCGCCGCGCCGGCTCCCTGCGCCTTCGGGGACGCACCCGGCTTCGACGGGGCGGGGGCGCCCGCCTTCGTGCGGGCGGGCTTCTTCGGGGACTCGTCCTTCGACGAGCCCTTACGGGGCTTCTGCGACATGGGGAGAGGGGATCCGAGGGGCGGGTGCGTCAGATCCGGCAGCCGAGGGCCTGCAGTCCCTTGACGACCTGGGCGGTGAGCGCGTCGGGGGCGCCGGAGTTGTCGATCACCAGGTCGGCGCGACCCCGCTTCCGGTCGAGGGGGCTCTGGGTGGCCTCGCGCTCGAGGACCTCGGCCTTCGAGAGGCCGAGCCGCTTCTCGGCGCGGGAGAACCGCATCTCGTCCGGGGCGGCGACGAACCAGAGCGCGTCGCAGCGGCGCTCGAGACCGACCTCGATCAGGAGCGGCACGTCGAGCACCAGGATCGGCTCGCCCTTGCCGGCGCGGTGGTCCTCCACGGCGTCGTTGATCGCCGCCAGCACGGCCGGATGCGTCAGGCGCTCGAGCGCCCGCAGGGCGGGCGGCTCGTTGAACACCTTCTTCGCGATCGCCTTCCGGTCGGGGAGACCGTCCTTGCCGATGGCCTTGGGGCCGAGCGCCTCCGCGAGCCGGCCGTCCTTCGCGCACTGGACGAGGGCGGCACGCGCCAGGGCGTCGGCATCGAGCACCTTGCCGGGGCCGAACGTGGCGATGAGCCCGGAGACGGTGGACTTGCCCGAGGCGATGCCACCGAGGAGGCCGATGATGAGGCGCGGGTGCTGGAGGGGTGCGTTCACGGGGGGGGGGCTCCGGAGGGAGGGAGCGGAGGGAGGGAGCGGAGGGGGATCGGCGACCCGAGGGGGGGCGCCGGGGGGGGGCCTGCGGAGGCTGAGGGGGGAGAGAGGCCCCGAGGGGCCTCAGACGGGAGGCGGGACGGTGTGCCGGGAAGGTCCGGCGGAACCCGGGTGGAGAAGGGGCGCTCCCCGGGTGCGAACGGGCGAGGAACTCGCGCTTCGCAGGAAGGGGGGGGCGGGGCTCCGGCAACGATCGACCCGCCGCCGTCCCCGTACCATAGGAGCGCGCGGCCGGGGGTCAAGCGGGAGCGCCCTCCCGAGGATTAGGTTTGACGGCCGACGCCGGGGATTGGTACCTTCCGCCCCGTCCTGCGAGGTGGGCAGTCCGACCGGGAGGTTCCCGGCCAGAGGCCGTACGGCCGCGCCCTATCGTCACGGGAGTGTCACGGATTCGGGCCGTGCTTCACGGCTGTTCCCTACGAATGGGGCCTCCCGGCCCCTGCGGAGACCGCGAGATGCGCAATCAGGAACGCGGCGCCTCGATCTGGCCGTTCGTCATCACCCTCGTCCTGCTCCTCATCGCCGTCTTCCTCTGGTACGGCCAGATGGGCGACGCGGACAAGCTGACCAAGCAGGTCGCCGACCTGAAGGCGGAGAACGAGAAGATCACGGCCCAGGCCTCCAAGGCCGAAGAGCACAACGAGAAGGTGGCCGAGGTCGTCGGCTTCGCGACGACGCCCGGCACCAACAACAAGCTCTGGGTGAACGTCGACGACCTGAAGAAGGCTCTCGATCCCACGGTCGCCGGGGGCGCGGTCGCCCAGTTCATCGAGGCGACGAAGGTGAAGTCCACGAAGCCCTTCTACGCCAACAAGAAGATGCCGAACCCGCCGCCGGCGTCCGAGCTTGCGACGCTGCCGCCCGCGTTCAAGGACAAGATCCGCGAGGTCGAGGAGGCTCGCCCGAAGGAAGCCCCCATGAAGCCGGACGACGACGACGCCCCGGCCATGGCGAAGTACAACGCCGACCTCGAGGCCTACAACAAGGCCTTCGACGCGTACCGCGCCAAGATCGACGAGCTCGTCGCGATGAAGGACGAGTTCAAGAAGTACACCCCCGTCCTCGGCGCACCCGTGCTCTACGACCCGGACAAGGTCGATGCGGTGATCTGGGAGTTCTTCCCCCGCCCGCCGGTCGCCCAGATCACGGTCGAGGAGTTCCTGAAGCTGCCCACCCCGGTCATCAAGGACATCGTGGCCGCCCTCGACGAGAAGTCGAAGGGCTACCAGAGCCAGATCGACACGCTGGCCGCCGCGAAGGCCGCCCTCGAGAAGGTGGTGGACAACGCGGACGAGGCCGCCAAGGGCCTGAACCAGCAGCTCGCCGAGGCTCAGACCGCCCGGACGACCGACGTCGCCAAGCTGACGAAGGAGTCCTCGGACGCGACGGCGAAGCTCGAGGAGGCCCGCGTCGCCCTGACGTCGGCGCAGAACCTCCTGGCCCAGACGCAGGAGACCGCCAAGGTCGAGAAGGCGCGCGACAAGCAGAGCATCGACGCCCTCGAGCAGGCGCGTCGCGAGGCCAAGCAGCGCAACGACTACGCCATCGCCCGCAACGACCCCGACGGGATGATCCTCAACGCCGACGATGCGATGGAGATCGTCTACGTGAACGTCGGCTCCTCCGATCACGTCTACCCCGGCCTCAAGTTCGGGGTCTCCTACATCGGTCGCGGCGCCATCCGCTCGCCCAAGGGCGAGATCACGATCACCAAGGTCCTCCAGGACCACTACAGCCAGGCCCGGATCTCGGGCCGCGTCCTCGGCGAGAAGCCGATGGTCCGCGGCGACCTGATCGCGAACCCCTTCTTCGACGGCCGCAAGCCGGTGAAGGTCTTCCTGGCCGGCGCGCTGCGCAAGTACCCGAAGGAGATCGCGGCCGCCCGCCTTCGCCAGATGGGTGCGATCGTGGTGGACCAGCTCGACGCGAGCGTGGACCTGCTCCTGATCCCCGACAGCGTCGCGGCCAAGCTCAAGGAGGCGGGCGCCCCCGCCGCCGAGGGTGAGGCGGCGCCGGCCGCGCAGGAGAGCGACTTCGATCGGCTGTCCCGTCTCGCGAAGGACTTCGGTGCGACGATCGTCACCGAGCGCATGGTCGAGGCGTTCTTCGACTACTGACATTTCTTTCGCGGCTTGCTCCGCGGGCGCTCTGAACGGGTTTCGGGGGGCTTCGAGCCCCCCGATTCCTTTGCAGGGGTTCCAAGGCTACGCGTCCCGGGCGCCCGCGGCGCCGCGACGGACCGCCGTGGTTCGGGATGGCAGTAGTTCCGGGGCCCGTGGTTCGGGCCCCGGTGGGGTGGGCTGCGTACGGTGCGGTCCCGTCTCGCTTCGGGCCGGCGTCGCGCAGCGCCGGGTGCTCGGGATCCTCCGGGACGCGGGGCCGGTCGCGGACGTCGCCCCGGCGCCGAGCGCTGGGGCCGCGGCCGGTGGGGTTCAATGGACCGCGTGCCCGACCCGACGCCGCCCGCACCCGACCCGGAGGACCTGCTCCCCCGGATGACGCTCGGCGAGCACCTCGACGAGCTGCGGCGACGGCTGGTCCGGGCGGCCCTCGCGCTCGTCCTGGGGATGGTCCTTGCGTTCGTGTTCAACAAGCAGGTCTTCGCCTTCGCGATCGAGCCGTACCAAGAGGCGCTCCGGGAGGCGGGCAGCGACAGCAAGCTGCAGAGCTTCGGCCCCCTGGACACCTTCGTCGAGGTGATGAAGCTCTGCTTCCTCGTCGGATTCATCCTGACCTCGCCCTACGTGCTCGCCCAGATGTGGGGCTTCATCTCGGCCGGGCTCTACGACCACGAACGCCGCGCCGTCCGCCTCTTCTTCCCCATCTCGATCGGCCTGTTCGCGCTCGGGTGCGCGACCGCGTACCTCATGATCTTCCCGGTCGGGCTGCGCTTCCTCATCGGGTTCAGCAAGGGTCTCGGCGTGTCCACGGGCTTCGGCGTCGATCGCTACCTGTCCATGTGCCTGTCCGTCGTGTTCGGCCTGGGCCTCGCGTTCGAGCTCCCCCTCGTGATGCTCTTCCTGCAGGCCACGGGAATCGTCGCGCGCGAGACGTTCCGCAAGGGGTGGCGGCTCGCCATCCTCCTGGCGTTCGTGATCTCCATGATCCTGACCCCCGATCCCACGCCGATCTCGCAGTGCCTCATGGCGATGCCGCTCGTAGCCCTCTACTTCCTTGGGGTCTGGGGCGGGCGGTTCGTGGGGGAGCAGAAGGTGCCGTTCCGCGCCATCGACGCCTGGCCCCTCGTCCTCACCGTGGGAACCCTGGTGATGCTGTTCGTGTACCGCCGCGACCTCACCTCCCTGGCGGCCCGGCTCTTCGAGTAGCCGCACCCCGGGGCCCCATGACCTCCGTCGCGCTCCTCTCGACCGGCTACGAGGTCCTCCGCGGCTACACCCTCAACACGAACGCCTCCTGGCTCGCCCGTCGCGCGACGGAGTGCGGCGCCCGCCTCACTTCCGTCGTGACCGTGGGCGACGCGCTGGACGACCTCGTGCGCGCGCTGCGGGCGGCGGTGGCGGAGGCCGACTGCGTCCTC
>CAZJJQ010000346.1:0-4916 GCA_964546345.1 uncultured Planctomycetales bacterium | reverse complement strand
GCGGGCACGGGCGCGCGCGAAGGGTCCTTCGCGGCCACCTGCGAGGGCGGCGCGGGCCGCTGCTCGAGGATGCGCTTCATGAGCTCGCCCGCGTCCTCGGTGTCGAAGGGGGGCTTGCCGCTCACGGCCTCGTAGAGCGTGGCGCCGAGCCCGTACACGTCGGAGCGCGCGTCCACCGCGTCGCGACGGCCGAGCACCTGCTCCGGGCTCGAGTAGAGCAGCGTCCCCATCATCTGGCCGGTGCGGGTCATCCGCACCGAGTCCACCGTGCGCGCGAGCCCGAAGTCCGCGAGCACGAACCGTCCGTCGGGCTGCACCATCAGGTTCGACGGCTTCACGTCGCGATGGACGGCCTTCGCGGCGTGCAGGGCGCCCAGCGCGTCGGCCACGTCGGCCAGCCCCCGGAGCAGCGCGGGCAGTGGCGGCGCCGCCGGCGGCCCCGCGGGGCGCTCGCCCTTCACCAGCGAGGCGAGCGTGTGGCCCTCCACGCGCTCCATCGTGTAGTAGTGCTGACCGTCGGCGAGCCCGGCCTCGTGCACGACGACGATCGACGGATGCCGCACGAGCGCGCAGTGCCGCGCCTCGCTGCGGAAACGTTCGACCGCCGCAGGGTCGGTGTCGAAGCCCGGCCGCAGGACCTTGAGCGCCACGCGCCGTCCAAGCTCGCGATCCTGCGCGTCGTACACCACGCCCACCGAGCCGCGCCCCAGCTGCGCGAGGAGCGTGTAGCGCCCGAAGGTCCGCGGGAAGGCCGGCGTCGCCGGCCGGAGCGTGAGCACCGCGTCGAGGAGATCGGTCGTCGCGACGGCCTCGAGGAACTCGCCGAAGTCGGCGCCCAGCCGCTCCCGATAGGCCTCCACCGAGACCGGTTCGCCCAGCCCGCGACGACGCGTGAAGTCGTCGAGGCACTCCCCGAGGAGGCGATCGCGGTCCTCGGGCTCGGCGGGGGAGGGGTCCGTGGGGTCCATCCGTTCCTTCAGGCGGAGCGCACGCGGGGACATTTCACCGGCCTCCTCCCCGGAAGGGAAGGGCACCTCGCCACCGCCGGACCGTCCGCTCCCCCGCGCCCCCACGACTCCTCCTCCCCGTTCAGCGCTTGCCCGGATCCCTCCGCCCCCCACCGCCCGCCTCGTCCTCGTCCTCGTCGCCGATCGGCGGCCCCCCGAGCCCTTCCGCGAGCGCGTCGAGCCCTCCGAGGTGCTCGCGCATCATGCGGATCGCCCGGAACTTCCACGTGCGAATGGTCGCCTCGGGCTTCCCGAGCAACGCCGCGATCGACTTGAGCGGCATCTCCTGCAGCACCGCCAGCGCGAACACCTGTCGATAGGGCGGCTCGAGGCGCTCGAGCGCCTCCTTCACCCGGCGCGTGAACTCCGCCCAACGCGCCGGCGCGGACGGGCTCGTCTGCGAGAACGACACCACCTGGAACGTCGGCGGCGTGCGCTTCGCCGCCCCCATCTCGTCCGCGGAGTCCTGGATCCGGTGCTCGGCGATCGTGAAGCACCAGCCGAGGAACTGCGTCAGGCTCCCGCCCTGGAACTGCCCACGCGAGCTGTGGATCGACGCCAACACGACCTGGGCCAGGTCTTCGGGCTCGACCCAGGCGCGCAGCTTCGTGGACATGTTCGCCGCGCACCACCACACGAACCTCGGCCGCAGGCGCTCGAGCAGCTCCCCCCAGGAGACGTCGTCCTTCCGGGACCACCAGTCGTCGAACAGGCCACCGGTGCCGCTGGGGTTCATCGCCGGGGGAGTCTACCGGGGGAGGCGATTCCGCGTCGCCATCCAGAAATCGAAGGGGACGGACAGGGGGGGAGACCGGGGGGGGCGCGGGGGACCCGGAGGGGGGCCTGGGTCGCGGGTGTCCCCGACCCGCGTCGTCCCGCACCCCCCGGAAGGACCCGCCGGAGGCGACGTGCCTACTTCGGAGGCTGCGGCCCCGGCGCGGAGGTCGCGGCCCGCGCCGAGGGGCAGTCCCCAGCACCCAGGGCGTGGAGCGAGCGCCCGACCAGTCGGTTTGTCAGCGGACTCCGGGCGCTCTCCCCCGTGGAGAGCAGGGAGAGGGCGGCGCGGCAGGGGCGGCCGGATTCGAGGTCGAAGGCCGCCAGTCCCACTGCACGGACTGCAGGGGGGGCGGCGGAGAGGCGGGTGGCGAGGGCGGCGCGGACCCGCACGGACGCCGGATCGTCGGCCGCCACGCTGAAGGTTGCGGAGGCGGTCGCGCCCCCGCCGCCCCCGGAATCCACGCGGAGGGTCCACCGGACCTCGTCTCCCTCCCGGATCCCCGCGAGGAGCGCCTCCGGGGGGGCCACCTCGGCGGGGAAGGAGCGGAGCGCGACCGGGAAGGTGGCGACGACGGCCTCCCCGCGCGTGAAGGCGATCTCGCCGAGGAGCGGCGACGCCCCCGCGTCGGTCGCCGGCGTGCGCTCGATGCGCAGGTGGGCGAGGTCGGACCGCGAGACCGCCCCGCGGGGGAGCACGGCGTGCAGCGTGCCGGGCGGGCTCGGGGGATCCGGCGGAGGGACGGGCGCCTCGAGCCAGGGGCCGAGCGCGTGGCCGAGCGCCGCCTCCACGATTTCCACCTCGCCCCGCGCGGCAGCGCCGGGCGCCGGGGTGAGCACGACGGGGGCAGCCTCGGGACCCGGGACGGCGATCGTCCAGGTGGCGGCCTCGTAGCCGTCGCGGCGGGCGAGCACCCGGTGTGCGCCGGGCGCCAGCTCGCGCACGATCGGCGTGCGTCCGACGGTGGCGCCGTCGAGCTCGAGGTCGGACGCGGGCAACGTGTCGAGCCGGGTCGTGTGGAGCTGCGCACGCGACGGCAGGCCCAGCGCGAGGACGGCCGCGAGCGCGCCGAGCGCCAGGGCGGCGCCCGCGATCCGACGGGTGCGGCGTGCGCGCAGGCTCGGAGGCCTACGCCCGGCAGCGACAGCGAGGAGATCGTCGCGCAGCGCCGCGGCCGAAGGTGTTCGATCGGCGGGGCGCTTCGCGAGCGCGTGCACGAGGACGGCATCGAGCCCGCGGGGAAGGCCGGGGACGCGACTCGATGCGCGGGGCGGCGTCTCCGTGCGCACGCGGCGCAGCACGTCGGCGGGGTCGTCTCCGGCGAAGGGCGGTGCCCCCGTGACCGCGTGGAACACCGTCGCGCCGAGCGCGTACACGTCGGTGCGGGCATCCACGGCGTCGTGGCGGCCCTCCGCCTGCTCGGGGCTCATGTACGGCGGGCTGCCGAGCACCTGCCCCGTCATCGTGGGACCGTCGGCGTCCACGACGCGCGCGAGCCCGAAGTCGCCGAGGACGAACGACCCGTCGTCGCGTACGAGCACGTTCGACGGCTTCACGTCACGATGAACCATGCCGACGCCGTGGAGCGCGTGGAGGCCGTCGGCGAGGTCCGCGAGCCCGCGCAGCAGCCGGGGGAGCGGTGGCAGGGCGTGCACGCGCAGGGCGTCGGCGAGCGTGCCTCCGCGCACCAGCTCCATCGCGTACCACGGACGGCCGTCGGTCTCGCCGGCATCGTGGATGGCGACGACGTGCGGGTGATGCAGGCTCGCGGCCGCCCGTGCCTCGCGGCGGAACCGTTCGAGCGCCGCGGCGTCGAGACGCACGTCGCCGCGGACGGTCTTCCACGCGACGGTCCGCGCGAGGACCCCGTCGTACGCCTCATAGACGACGCCGGCGCCCCCGCGCCCGAGCTCGCGTCCCAGGCGGTACCTCGTGGGGGCTCCGACCACGCCGGGCGGAACCTCTGCGGAGGTCGCCCCGCCGCGCGTCGTTTCCCCGCGCGCCACCTCGCCGTGGGCTCCGTCCCAGCGCACTCCATCCCCCGGCTGGGGATCGGGCGGGCCCAGCAGGCCGTCCGCGGCGGCCTCGAGCAGCTCCGCCGCGCGCAGGGCCCCTTCGAGCGTGGGCGTGTCGTCGCCGAGCCGGTCGCGGTAGGCCTCGCTCCCCACGCGCTCGCCGCGACGGCGGCGCTGGAGCAGGTCGTCGAGGGCATCCGCCAGGCGTTCCTCGCGAGACTCGATCGTCACGGGGCGGCCTCGCCCACGGAACGGGGAGTCTCCGCACGGCCGGAGGCCTCCGGTGCGTCCCCGTCGAGCACCGCCGCGCGCCGCGCGAGGTCCGGGCCGAACGCGCGGCGCAACGCGTCGAGCGCGCGGAACTTGCGCACGCGCGCGGCGCCGACGGTGATGCCGAGCGCTTCCGCGACCCGCTCGTGCGGAAGCGCCTCCAGCACCGAGAGGCGGACGATCGCGCGGTCGTCCTCGGAGAGGCGGGCGAGGGCCTGGGCCGTGGCCTCGAGCAGGGACGCGCGCCGTTCCCCACGGGCGGCGGCGCCGGACGGGCTCGTCGGCGTGCCCGTGACGAGCCGCGGACGCTCCACCCGCTTGGCGGCGGCGAAGTGCTTCGCGAGATCGGCCGCGCGGTGGCGTGCCACGGTGAACGCCCAGCCGAGCAGCTGCTCCACGTGGTGCCCGCGGAACTCGCCGCGCGACGCATGGAGCGCCGCCAGGATCTCCTGCACCAGGTCGTCGGGCTCCACGCGGCCGCGCAGCGCGCCCGAGACCTGCGTGGACGCCCACAGCACCATCCGTGGACGCAGCCGCTCGAGGAGCGCGCCCCACGCGACGTCGTCGCCGCGCTCGTGCCAGGCCCTGAACCGTGCGCCGGTGGCGGTCGTCTCCATCCGGGGCGGAGTCTACGGGTTCGCGCGCGCGAGCGGGAGGGTCCCGCGCGGTCGCCCCGCCGACCCATCGACGCAAGCGTGCGACGGACGGGTCCCATGGGATCTTCAGGCGATGGCGCCGCCGACTCCCCCTCCCCGAGGTCCCCGCGGTCCGCACGACGGGCGCGGCGGCCGCGGCGCGGGCGGGGGTCCGCCCCGCGGAGGCGGCCGGGGCCGCGAGCATGCGCCGCGG
>CAZJJQ010000345.1:0-4916 GCA_964546345.1 uncultured Planctomycetales bacterium | reverse complement strand
CGGGATCCGACGGGCCGCCACGTCTGGGCCCGTCCGCCCCTCGCCGCCCCCCGCCGCCCCCCACCTCCGCCCCCGGGGCGACTTCATCGTCACCGCGAGGTCGATCGCGCGCGTCTCGCCCTCGACGAGGGCCACCCCGGTCGGTGGCGCCGTGAGCGTGGGGGTCAGGACCACGATCGCGTAGCGGCCGGCGCCGAGGCCCGAGAGCGTCAGCCCATCCGAGCCGCCGACGAAGGAGGGAGGCGCGCCCGTGGCGTCGTCGGGCTGCGCCGTGGTGTCGCCCGCCCTGCGCTCGGGCCAGCACCACGCGACCTCCTGCCCCTGCACCAGCTGGAACTGCACCATGGTGGCCTCGGGGGCGGAGAAGCGCACGTGGAGCTTCGCGGGCGGGCCCAGGACGACCTTCGTCTCGGTGGCCCGCCCCGCCACCACGTCCGCCTCCACGAACACGGGCGCGTGCCCGGGGCTGCGGACGTCGAGCTGGTAGGGGCCCTCGGGCAGGGCCGGGAGCGTGAGCTGCTCGGAGGGGAGGAGCAGCACGCCCGCGGGGATCGCCTTGGCGTCGCGACGGCCGATGGAGAGCTGTGCCTTCTCCCCGATCCAGGAGAGGGCCTTCCCGTCGCGATCCTCGAGGGTGATGCGCAGCGAGCCCAGGGTGGGGTCGCGGCGCAGCGCCACGTCGAACGTGCGCGCGCCGCCCTCGGGGGGGAGCGGCTCGGGCGCGCTCACCCAGGGTTCCATCCCGATCGCCTTGACGGTGAACGTGACGTCGGGCCGCGAGCAGGGGATCGCGACCGGGCGGTAGACGACGGTGCCCGGGCGGAGGATGGGCTGCTCGCCGGTGGGGAGGTCGGAGTAGATGGGGCCCGGGTTCACGGGTTCGGGGACGTAGACCGGGTCGATCGTGATCTCCTGAGGATCTCCAGGTCCCACGAGCAGCGTGAGCCCCTGCAGGCTGGCCGCGCCGGACGTCTTCCACGCCAGCGTGGGGCTCTCGGGCGGCTTCCCGTCGTCGGTGATCACGCGGAAGGTCGCGAGCAGCGCGGGCGTGAGCACGACCCGCAGGCCCTTCGTGCCCGCGTCCACGGGCTGCGACCACGTGAGCGGCATGTGCTTCGGGTGGGACACCGACAGGGTGAGGGCGCCCTCCGTGAGGCCCGCCAGGACGAACGCTCCACGCTCGCCCGAGAGCGCCTGCTCCACGTGGCCGAGGCTGCGGGACGTCCCGGGGGCTGGACGCACGGAGACGACCGCGCCCTCGACGGCTTGACCGTCTTCGCGCACGACGATGCCCTCGATGGAGAGCCCGCGCACGAGGCGCACGGTGATGGGGGCATCCGACGTCACGGCGCACACGCACTCCATGCGGTAGCCGGGCGCGCGCACGAAGAGGTCGGCCTTGGCGACGAACGCGACGTCGAAGGTGCCGTCGGCGCCCGTGCGGGTCCCGACGAGCGATTCGGTGAAGTACGAGTCGGAGAAGTCCGGGCTTCCGGGCCCGCCCCTCGTCGTGCGCCGCACGACCTGGGGCATCCGGCCCCCCCGTGTCCCGTCGATCTCGAAGTAGGCCGCCGGCGAAGCCTCCGGCATCCGCGGGCACTGCGCGGCCGGCGGCTCGAATCCGAGGCGCGCGCCCGAGATGCCCTTGCCCGTCTCCGCGTCGACGACGATGCCCTTCCGGTGGGGGAGGGCCTCGGGCTCCGGTTCGGCGGGCGTACCCGCCATCCCGGCGCCGGGCCCTCCCGGACGCGGCTCCGGTTGTGGGGCGCGTCCCGCGCCGCCGCGCGCGGGCGGCGGCGCGGGGGCGGCGGGTCCGTCCTCGAGACCCTCGCCCGCGCCGGGGCCCGAGGTGCCGCTGCCGCGGGTCAGGAACCACACGCCGACGGCGGCGAGGAGGAGCAGGACGACGAGGGGGAGGACCTTCTTCACGGGGCCATTCTGCCCCGCCGGGCGGGCGGGGGCGACGGCGGTCCGCTCCCGGTACGATGCGGCCCCGGAGCCCCCGTGTCGCGCAAGCCCTTCCTCCTCGCCTTCACCCTGCTCGTCGCCGTCCTCGCCGCGCCCCTCGGGGCCGCGGACGGGCCCAAGTCGGGGAAGAAGGCCGCCGCGCCCACGCGCGCCGAGGTCATCGTCCGCGCCATGCGCCGGCTCGACGAGGACTGCGCCACCACGACGCGGGACATGAACGAGCAGCACCGGATCTTCACGCTCTCGATCGCGTCCCTGTGCTTCCTCCTCGATCCCACGGGCGCCAAGGGGACCGTCCACGCGGACCGCTTCGACAAGGCGCTCGACGCGATCGGCCGCTACGTGGACGGCGCCGCCGCGGCCTTCGCGCGGGCACCCTCGAAGACCGACGACGCCCTCTCCGCGTTCGAGTGGAGCCAGACGACCTGGTCGCTCGGCGCCGCCGGGATCCTCTACGCCGAGCTCCAGGCCCGCGGGCAGCGCAAAGGCGAGGCGGGCAAGCGCCTCCGGCAGATCGCCGACCTGCTCGCGCGCCACCAGCAGCCCGACGGCGGATTCGGGCACGACAAGGAGGGGCGGCCGCGGATCCCCGAGATCCAGATGCCCGACGGCACGAGGATGAAGTACCCCGCGACGCTGATCTCGGCGTCGAACTGGGCGTGCACCGCGCTCGGCCTCGCGCGCCCGCTCACGGCGAAGAAGCTCGACCCCGTCGTCGCGAAGGCGAAAGCCTATTACGCCGCGTCGGCCTCCACGACGGGCACCTACCCGTACGACCCGACCCAGAAGGGCTCCTCCTTCGACGGCGACGTGACGCAGGCCGCCCGCACCGCGGGCTCCTACGTCGCCCTGCGCGCCCTCGGCGTGCCCGCGCGCGACAAGAGCCTGTCCCGCACGGCCTCGTTCCTCGAGCGCAAGGTGGGGGACCTCCCCGAAGGCCACGGCTCCTCGCCCCACGGCGTCTTCTTCGGCGCCCTCGCCACGTTGCAGATCGGCGGCAAGGCGCGCGCCGAGTTCGAGAAGTCGATCCTCCCGCGCATCGAGGCCGCGCTCGACGCCGACACGGGCGCGCTCGACTGCATCTGCAAGCACGACGGCGGCACCACGTGCGAGTCGTTCAAGAACGGCGAGAACATCGCCATGAAGATGATGGGCGGCGACCTCGTCGTCTGGTGCCGCGCCTACGTCACCGCGCTCAACCTGTTCGCCCTCGTCGCCGAGAAGGGGAAGCTCAAGCTCCTCGACGGCATCCCCCCCGACGCCGGCGGGCCCGAGGCTGCCACCACGCCCGCCGAGACGCCCCCCGGTGAGAAGTAGCGGTACGGAGGCGGGGCAAAAACCTCTACTTTGGCGCGACGAACGCTGCCGCCCGCAGGGGGCCTACCCGCCAAAGTAGAGGTTCTTGCCCCGCCTCCGTACCGCTCGCCTCCGTACCGCTACTCCCCGGTCGGGAACCAGCGGGACCAGGCGTCGCCGAGCAGGAAGTACGTGATCACCCCGATCCCCAGGACGATCAGGGCGATCCAGAGGAGGCCCTGGGCCGAGGAGGGAGGGGGCTCGGGGGAGGGGGTGGGATCGCCCACGCCCCCATTGTGACCGCCTAGCGGGGTCGTGCGTCTCTACAATCGAATGGTGCCCCCGAAGAAACCCCCGACGCCCCCCGTGTCTCTCCCTCCCCCCGTGCCCCGTCATGTCGGGGGTGAGCCCCCCCCGCCCCCCGCGCCCCCCTCCTCCCCCGCTCCGTCCGCCACGCCCCTGACCGCAGGGCCTGCTTCCCTCGGGCACGTCGGCCGCGCCGACATCGAGGCGCGCGAGGCGCGCGAGCTGGCCCCGTACGCCATGCGTTGCGCGGCGAGCGTGGGGCGTGTCCACGCCGAGCCCGAGCACCCGTTCCGCACGGCGTACATGCGGGACCGCGATCGGGTCATCCACGCGGCCGCGTTCCGCAAGCTCGAGTACAAGACGCAGGTCTTCGTCAACCAGGAGGGCGACGGGTACCGCACGCGGCTCACGCACACGATGGAGGTCGCGCAGGTCGCGCGCACGTGCGCGCGGGCGCTGCGGCTCAACGAGGACCTGACCGAGGCCATCGCGCTGTCCCACGACGTGGGGCACGGGCCGTTCGGTCACGCGGGGGAGACGGCCCTCAAGGAGGCCATGCGCGAGCACGGGGGGCCCGGCGACGGAGGGTTCGAGCACAACGCGCACGGATTGCGCGTCGTGGACACCCTCGAGCGCCGCTACGCGGGCTTCCGCGGCATCAACCTCTCATACGAGGTGCGCGAGGCGTTCGCGATGCACAGCCCCGGGGACAAGGCCGCGCTGGGGTTCGAGCGCCGCCGGCCCCTGCTCGAGGCTCAGCTCGTGGACCTGTGCGACAACCTCACCTACACGGCGCACGACCTCGACGACGGGATCGCGTCGGGCTGCGTGACCCCGGAGGAGATGCGGGGCGCCGCGCTCTGGCGCGAGACCTGGGACCGGGTCGTCGCCGAAGCGGTGGACCTGCCTCGCACGCTGCAGGTCTCCACGGCGGTCAAGCGCGTGATCGACGCCTGCGTCTCGGACCTCCTCTCCGCCACCTCCGCGCGGATCGCGGCCGCCAAGATCGCCTCCGTGGAGGCGGTTCGCGCGCATCCGCACCTGCTCGTCGCCTACTCCGACGAGTTCGGTCGGCGCCAGCGGGAGCTCGGGCGCCTGCTTCACGAGCGGTTCTACCGGCACCCGCGTCTGCTCCGGGCCGCCCGGCGGGCACACGCCTTCCTCACCGAGATCTTCCGCGCGTACGTGGAGGAGCCGGCCATGCTCGATCGGCCCTGGAAGGCGTGGGCCGACGAGGTGGGGGTCGCCCGTGCCGTCTGCGACTACGTGGCGGGCATGACCGACCGTGAGGCGAACGAGGAGATCCGGCGGCTGCGGATCCCGTTCGAGTAGCAGTACGGAGGCGG
>CAZJJQ010000344.1:3612-4947 GCA_964546345.1 uncultured Planctomycetales bacterium | reverse complement strand
CGTGCACGCGCCGGCCGCGCGCGAGGGTCGCGGGGGCGACGGCCGAGGCGGGGAGGATCGCGGCCACCGCCGGAGTCTACGCGCGGCGGCACGGCCCCGGGCGACGCCCGGCCCGTCACCCGGCCGACGGGAGCTCGTCGAGGAGGCGGTACCCCACCGCGGGCTCCGTCAGGAGCAGCCGCGGCCGCGTCGGATCCGCCTCGAGCTTGCGCCGGAGCTCGGCGACGTAGACCCGCAGGTAGTGCGTGAGGCCCTGCCGCTCGACGATCGGACCCCACACCTCGCGCAGGAGGTCCTTCTGCTGGACGACCCGGCCGGCGTTCTGCACGAGGACGCGCAGGAGCTTCCATTCGGTCGGGGTGAGGCGCACCTCGCGCTCGTGGACGTGCACCGTCCGGCGCTCGAGGTCCACGCGGAGGTCCCCGACCTGGAAGACGCCTTCGCTCGGGGCGACGCCCCGCGCCGCGTGCCGCAGGGCGACGCGGAGCCGTGCGAGGAGCTCCGCCGCGCCGAACGGCTTGGTGACGTAGTCGTCGGCGCCGGCGTCGAGCGCCTCCACCTTGTCCTGCTCGCGGCCCCGGGCGGAGACCACGACGATGGGCGCCCGCATCCAGGCCCGGAGGCGGCGCACCACCTCGAGCCCGTCGAGATCCGGGAGGCCGAGGTCGAGCAGGACGGCGTCGGGGGTGCGCGCCGACGCCTGCACGAGCGCACCGCGCCCGCTGTCCACGGGGAAGATGCGGTAGCCGGCCTGCAGGAGCACGGACGCCAGCAGGCGCCCCATGGCGGGGTCGTCCTCGACCACCAGGACGAGCGGGGCGGAGGAGGTCACGGGGCGGCCCCGGAGGCTTCGGCCTCCTCCACGGGCAGCGGAGGGGGCTCGCCCTCGAGCGGGATCGTGAACCGGAACGCGCTGCCTCCGTCCGGGCGCGGCTCGACCCAGATGCGGCCCCCGTGCACCGTCACGATCCCGCGGCAGATCGCGAGCCCGAGCCCGAGCCCCTGGCTCCCGCCCACGAGGCCCGAGCGGTGGCGCTGGAACACCGCCTCCAGCTGGTCCGCGGGGATCCCGGGCCCCCGGTCGAGCACCTCCACGAGGACGGTGCGGGGGTCCGCCCGCGACGCGCGGACCTCGACGGTCGCCGCGGCTGAGGTGTGGCGGGCCGCGTTGTCGAGCAGGTTGACGAGCACCTGCTCGACGAGCAGGGCGTCGATCGGGACGAGCGGCAGGTCGCGCTCGAGGTGGACGGACACCCGCCGCCCGGCCAACGCCTTCTCCATGCGGCCGACCGCGAGCCCGACCACGTCCTCGAGGGGCTGCCACTCCTTCACCGG
>CAZJJQ010000344.1:0-3512 GCA_964546345.1 uncultured Planctomycetales bacterium | reverse complement strand
AGAGCCTCACCCGCTCCAGGGCCTCGGAGGCCACCCATCCGATCGCCTCCCCGAGCTCGAGTCCCTCGGGGGGCCACGCGTGTCCGAGGGGACGTTCCACCAGCAAGGCGCCGCGGAGGCCGGCACGGTCGGAGACGGGGATCCCGAGCCGCAGGGTGGTGGCGTCGGCTTCGGTCCGGGGCGCCGGATGCCCCCTCCGGATCACCTCCTCGGCCCGGGCGACGTCCACGGCGTCGAGGGGCAAGGGGCCCGCCTCGCCGCAGGCGAGCCAGGAAGCGTCCTCGGCACGCCGCAGCAGGAGCAGCGCGCGCCCTCCGAGCGCGCGGGCCGCCTGCGCCGCCGCCACCGGCCAGAGCTCGGTCGCGTGGTCCGCGGCCGAGAGCGCCCGGGAGATCTCGCGCAGCGCCTCGGCGTGGCGCGCCCGCCGCTCGGCCGTCTCCACCGCGATGCGCAGCCGAGCACTGAGCGACCCCACCACGAGCGCCACGAGGAAGAAGGCGGCCACGGCCAGGAGATCCCCCGCCTCCGTCGGGAACCCGAAAGCGGGGGGGACGAAGAAGTACGCATGGCTCGCGGCGGCGAGCAGCGCGCCCGACAGCGCGGGCCCGAGCCCGAGGCGCGAGCCCACGAGGAGGATCGCCACCAGGTGGAAGATCACGACGCTCTGCCCGAGGCCCAGGCGGACCGTCAGCGCCCCCACCCCCGTCGCGACCGCGACCGCCGCGCACGACACGGCATACGGGCGGACGACGGCGATCTGCACGGGCGGCGCTCCTCCGGGAGCGGAGGATCGCCGCCCGGCCCCCTGGACGATAGGGCCGGGGGGCGTCAACGCCGCGTCAGGATCCGAGCCCCGGGGAGGCAGGGTCCGGCCCGGAGCGGCCGCCCAAGGAACGACGGCGGGCCCCCGAAGGAGCCCGCCGTCGGGGAACGACCGTCCCGTCCCCCTCGCGGGGGAACGAGGGTTAGAGGAACAGGGGCGCGAGCACGAGGGTGATCGTGCTGAGCAGCTTGATGAGGACGTGCAGCGAGGGGCCCGCCGTGTCCTTGAAGGGGTCGCCGACGGTGTCGCCGACGACGGCCGCCTTGTGCGGGTCGCTGCGCTTGCCGCCGTGCGCGCCCGTCTCGATGTACTTCTTCGCGTTGTCCCACGCGCCGCCCGCGTTGTTCAGGAACAGCGCCATGAGGATGCCGGCGATCGTGCCGACCATGAGGAAGCCGGCGACGACCTGGGCGCCGAGCCCGCTCTCCTCGAGGGCCTTGCCGACCGCCTTGAAGATGAGGCCGACGGCGATCGGCATCGCCACGACGATGATGCCCGGCCACACCATCTGGCGGAGCGCGCCCTTCGTCACGATGTCCACGACCGCCTTGTAGTCGGGCTCGAACTTCTCGGGCAGCACCAGCTCGCCGTTCTTGCGGAACGGGGCGAACTGCACGCGCACGGCCTCGATCACCTGCTTCGCCGCGCGGCCGACGGCGCGCACGGTGAGCGAGGAGAAGTAGAAGACGAGCGTGGCGCCGAGGAGGCCGCCCACGAACACCTTGGGGTCGGCGAGGTTGACGCCGTGGAAGGTGGCGCCGTAGTGGTGCACCTCGTCGAGGTAGGCCGAGAAGAGGAGGAAGGCGGCGAGCGCGGCCGAGCCGACCGCGTAGCCCTTCGTGAGCGCCTTCGTCGTGTTGCCGACGGCGTCGAGGCGGTCGGTGCGCTTGCGGATCTCCTCGGGCTGCTCGCTCATCTCGACGATGCCGCCGGCGTTGTCCGTGATCGGACCGAAGGTGTCCATCGCGAGGATGTAGCCCGCGGTGCCGAGCATGCCCATGGTGGCGACCGCGGTGCCGAAGAGGCCGCCGCCGGAGATCGCCGAGTCGCCGAGCAGGTAGGACCCCACGATCGCGGCCGACACGGTGAGGACGGGGAACATCGAGCTCTCGAGGCCCACGGCGATGCCCGAGATGATGTTGGTCGCCGGCCCGGTGACCGACGCCTCGGCGATCTCGCGCACCGGGCGGTACTTGTACTCGGTGTAGTACTGCGTGATGTAGACGAACGCCTGCGCCGTCGCGATGCCGATGACGCCGCAGAAGAAGTACTTGATCCAGGCGTCGCCGTTGCCCGCGGCCTCGCAGATCGGCTTGACGAGCCACTGCGTGGCGATGAAGAAGCCCACGGCGGCGAGGGCCGACGTCAGGTAGTAGCCGCGGTTGAGGCCCGCCATCGGGTCCTGGTCCTCGCGGATCTTCGTGGCGAAGAGGCCGACGATGGACGCCACGATGCCGAACGCGCGGGCGACCAGCGGGAAGAGCATGAACCCGATCACCGTGCCCTCGGACACCTCGACGCCCTTCGCCGCGGCGACCGCCTTCACGGTCTCGCCGAGCGTGGCGGCCAGGATCATCGCGCCGATGTTCTCGGCGGCCGTGGACTCGAAGAGGTCGGCGCCGCGACCGGCACAGTCGCCGACGTTGTCGCCCACGAGGTCCGCGATCACGGCGGGGTTGCGCGGGTCGTCCTCGGGGATGCCCGCCTCGACCTTGCCGACGAGGTCGGCGCCGACGTCCGCGGCCTTCGTGTAGATGCCGCCACCCACCTGGGCGAAGAGCGCGACGAGCGACGCGCCGAAGCCGTAGCCCACGATGAGCAGGGGGATCTGCGTCACCTTCACCGTGGCGTCGAGGGCCTTCGCGATGCCGTAGAGGCCGCCCACGCCGAGGAGCGACATGCCGACGACGAGCAGGCCGGACACCGCGCCGCCGCGGAGGGCGGCCTGCAGGGCGCCGTTGAGCGAGGTCCGGGCGGCGGCGGCGGTGCGGACGTTGGTGCGGATCGAGATCCACATGCCCACGAAGCCGGCGATCAGGGAGCAGGCCGCGCCGAGGACGAACGAGATCGTCGTCCACATCGCGAGCGGCATCTTGCCGGCCGGGTCGTGGACGTTCGGCTCCCGGACGAAGCCGTAGAGCAGGAAGATGAGGGCCGCGAGGGGGATCGCGATCTTGGCGATCGTCAGGTTCTGGCGGCGCAGGTACGCCTCCGCGCCCTGACGGATGGCGCCCGAGATCTTCTGCATCGACTCGGGGCCCTGGTCCTGGCCGAGGACCCACTTCGCGAGCATCGCGGCCACGACCAGGCCGACGACGCTCACGCCCAGCACGATCGAGAGTTCCATCGCGGACCGCCTCCGACGAGCTCGTCGCCTGGCCGCCGGGCGGTCCAGGGGATTTCGAGCCCAATTCCTAGGGACAAGGGGCGGGAGTGTACGGGGGGGCCCCCGCACGGCCAAGGGGACGCCGAGGAGAGACGGAGGCACCCGAGGGCGCGGCCGAGCGCCGCGCGGGGCCTACCGAACGGGACGCGAACGGGGAGAGCGAAGCGGCCGGGGGGGGGGGAGCGAGGGGGCGCCGGGGGCAGGGGGGGGCGGGGGCCCCACCCCCCCCCCCCCCCAAACCCCCCCCCCCCACACCCCACCGAAGAAGCCCCGCGCGCGCGCGACGGAGAAGAGCCCCCCCCC
>CAZJJQ010000343.1:0-4966 GCA_964546345.1 uncultured Planctomycetales bacterium | reverse complement strand
AGGCGGAGCGCCCACCGTCGTGAGCGGGTCCGCCGCCGCCTCGGCCGTCGTCCGCTTCCGGGTGGCCCCGACCCCGGTCGCGCGCACCACCGAGGTGGTCGTAGGGCACGGCGTCCTCGGCCGGCTCGAGGCCCTGCTCGACGAGACGGTGGCAGCCCGGGGACGGCGTCTCTTCGCCCTCGACGCCGGCATCGCGCCCGTCGCGGTCCACGGGCGTTGGGCTGGCGAGTGGCGCCCCGACGCCGAGGCCACGATCCTCGTCCCCGCGGGCGAGGCGGCCAAGACGCGGGCCGTCCACGCGCGCCTCGAGGACGCGCTCCTCGCCCGTGGCTTCGGCCGCGACGACCTCGTCGTCGCGGTCGGCGGCGGCGCCGTGCTCGACGTGGTCGGGTTCGCCTGCGCCACCGTGGGACGCGGGCTCCCCTGGGTCGCGGTGCCGACGAGCGTCGTGGGCCAGGTCGATGCGGGCCTCGGCGGCAAGACCGCCATCAACCACCGCCGGGGGAAGAACCTGCTCGGCGCCTTCCACCCGCCGCTGCTGCTGGTGGCGGACCCCTCCGCGCTGAAGACGTTGCCGTCGAGGGACCGCACCGCCGGGCTCGCCGAGGCCTACAAGTCGGGGGTCGTGGGCGACCCTCGGCTCCTCGCGGTCCTCGCACGTCGAGGCGGCGTCGCCGACGAGCGCTGGTGGCACGACGTCGTGGCCCGCTCCCTGGCCGTCAAGTCGCGTCTGGTGACGGAGGACGAACGGGACACGGGCGCCCGCCGCCTCCTCAACTACGGCCACACCGTAGGCCACGCGCTCGAGACCGCGCTGGGCGGCGAGGCGATGCGCCACGGCGAGGCGGTGGCCATCGGCATGGGCGTCGCCGCCGAGATCGCCCGTGGGCGCAGCCTCGTGGACGCCGGCTACGTCGAGGCCCAGGACGGCGCGCTCCACGCGCTCGGCCTCCCGACGCGGGTGCCCGCCACGCCGACCACGGCCCGCCTCCTCGAGGGGATCCGCAGCGACAAGAAGCGTCGCGCGGGAGGGCGGCACGCGTTCGTCCTCCCGAGGCGCCGGGGCGGCCCCGTGGTGGCGGAGGACGTGTCCGACGTCGAGGTGGAGATGGCCCTCGCCCTGCGCCGCGACCGCCGCCGCGGCTCTCGCGCCGCGCGCTGACGCGACGCCTGGCCCCGAGCGGGCTCGCCGCCGCGTCCGACGATGTCCCCTGCGCGGGGAGCGGGTAGAACGGGCGGGCCCACGGCTCGGTCGCGTGGGCGTCCCGGAGGCTCCGATGGCTGGTCCCGATCCGCTGCGCACCGTCGCCGAGGCCAGCGTCTATCGCCGCACGTGCCTCCATCGCGAGGTCGAGGAGTTCCTCGCCCGGCTCGCCGCCCGCACCGATCGGGTCCGCGTGGACACGTTCGGCACGAGCGGGCTCGGTCAGGCGATGCCGGTGGCGATCCTCTCGGCCGCGGGGCGGTTCACGCCGGAGGCCGCGCACGCCTCCGGCCTGCCCGTCCTGCTCGTCGTGGGCAACATCCACGCGGGCGAGGTGGAGGGCAAGGAGTCGTGCCTCATGCTGGCGCGCGACCTGTCGCTGGGCGGGCTCTCGCCCCTCCTCGAGCAGGCGACGGTCCTCCTCGTGCCCGACTACAACCCCGACGGGAACGACCGCATCGACCCGAGCCACCGGGCGCTCGATCTCGCCCGGCTCGAGGGACAGATCGGGCCCGAGGGTGGCGTGGGCACCCGGTACACGGGCGCGGGCTACAACCTCAACCGCGACTACACGAAGCACGACGCCGTCGAGTCGCGCGCGCTCGCGGGCCTCCTCTCCCGGTGGCGGCCGCACGTGGTGGTGGACTGCCACACCACGGACGGGTCCCTGCACGGCTACGACCTGACGTACGACACCTCGCGCAACCTCGCGTCCACGCCCGCGGGGCCCGCGGTGTTCGCGCGCGACGTGCTGCTCCCTTCCGTCACGCGGGCGCTCTTCGCGCGGACGGGCTTCCGCACGTGGTTCTACGGCAACTTCAAGGACGAGGCGGACCCGCGCAAGGGCTGGGAGTCCTACCCTCCCCTCGCGCGGTACGGCAGCCACTACCGCGGGCTGCGGGGCTGCGTGGACGTCCTGCTCGAGGCGTACTCCTACATCGACTTCCGGGCGCGATGCGACGTCACCTACGCCATCCTCGTCGAGATCCTCGCGCAGGTGGGCGCGCGCGGGCCCGAGATCGTGGCCCTGGTGGAGGGCGCCGCCCGCGACGTGGTGGCGCGAGGACGCGACCCGAAGCCGGACGATCTCGTGGGGATCCACTACGGCGTGCCGGACCGCGACGCCTCGGGGGCCCTCGTGTACCGGCACCCCGGGCATCCCCTCTCCGAGGTGGACGTCGAGGTCTGGGACGAGGCGTCCCATCGCGAGCGGCGCGTGCCGGGCCTCGCGCGGCGCACCGTCGCCACCACCTTCTACGGCCGCTACGAGCCCACCGTGCTCGTCCGGCGTCCCTTCGCCTACCTGGTGCCCGCCTCCCGGACGGCCGTCCTCGAGCGGCTCGCGGGCCACGGCATCGAGCTGCGCCGGCTGGCGAGGTCGGTCACGCTCGACGTGGAGGCCTGGCGGATCACGGGCAAGGAGCCCACGGCGAGCCCCGACGTGGGCACGGCCGTCCGGACGGAGACGGTGCTCCACGTCGAGGCCGTCCGGGAGCGGTTCCCCACCGTCGCGGGGGACGTGGTGGTCCCCATGGCCCAGCCGTGGGCGAACCTGGCCATCTACCTGCTCGAGCCCCACGGCGACGACGGGCTGGCCCGCTGGGGCTTCTTCGACGACGTGGGCCCCGGCGACACGTTCCCGGTGCGCCGCATCCCTTCCCCCGTGGAGCTGCCGACGGACTGAGCCACGCGCCCGCTCCGACTCCGTTCCGCGTCCCCACTGCGCCGCTCCGCTCCGCGTCCGTTCTTCTCCGCCTCCGTTCCGGTCCGCTGCGGACCGGTCATGTCCCTCCGCCCCTTCCCCGACCTCTCGACCGCGCCCCGTCGTGGGCCGCGGGAGCGGAGGCGAGGAGGGCGTGTCCTGCAGACGCGATGACGAGCCTCCCGATGACGAGGAGGCTTGGCGACCTTAGGGCCTGCGACGAAACAACTGAGGCACTTCGGCCGGCGGCGGGGGCCGCCTCACTTCGTCACTCGTCGTCAACGTGTCGGGAACACGCCCTCCTCCTCGTTCCTCGTGATCCGGCGCCGCGGCGCTCCCCCGAACTGCGTCACTTGTTTCGTCGCAGGCCCTTACGAAGCCGGTGCCCGGCCAGCGGCCGGGCACGAGCCCGCGAGCTGGCACAGCGGGCGAGAGGCTGAGAGGAGGGCGGGCGAGGGCCGCGCTGCGCGCCCCTCGCCCGCCGCGAACCCCGGCCCCGACGGTCGCGGTCGTCCCCCCTGAACCCCGGCGGCCGACGGCCGCGGTCGTGCCCCGCCTACGCGTTCAGCTCGCCCTTCCAGCTCTCGAGGTCGCGGACGAACTGCTGGAGGTGCTTGCGGTCGTCGTCCCGGATCTTGTCGTACTGGATCTTGACCGCGATGACGCCCGCGTCCCCGCCGTCCGCAGGCCCCGTCAGCTTGCTCACGGAGGTGATCGTGGCGCCCATCTCGAAGTAGTGGTCCTTCACGGCGAAGGGCTGGCGGAACTTGATCTTGAGCTTCGTGCCCGTGATCAGGTCGGACTCGACCGGGTCCTTCCCGCCCTTGCCGGCGGGCTCGTAGCGGAAGAGGAGCCCGTCCTCGTAGAGGGTGACGATGCGGCCCACCTGGTTGGGCGGGAGGTTCTGCTTGTCGTCCTTGCGGAACAGGACCGGGACCGCGCCCGTCAGGGCCTCGTCGTACTCGGCGCCCCCGAGGTCGATCTTCCCGACGTTCTCGCCCCGCTTGAAGTAGACGATGCCGTCCTCGACCGTCTGGAACGCGGTGAAGACCCCGTCGAGCCCCAGGGTGACCAGGGTCTTCGAGATGAACTTGCTCGGGCGGGCGAGGACCATCTCCCCGCCGAGCTCCTTCACCCGCTTGCCCGTCTTGATCAGGTAGCCCAGGGCGGACGAGTTGATGAACTTGAGCGCGTGGAGGTCGAGCACCAGCTGCCGGTCGCCCGCATCGACCATCTGGTCGATCTTCGCGGCGAACGTGGGGAGGTTCGAGGCGTCGAACTCCCCGATGAACTTCAGGATCACGACGTCGTCGTAGCGGCGCTTCTCGACCTTCATGGGGCTCCTGCGGCCGGCCGTGCCGGCCCTGCCCCCCCGGGGACGCCGGGGGAGCCGCAGGATCCTAGGCGGCCCCCGGCCGAGGATCAACACCTGCGTCGCGACGTCTCCTTGGGTAGCCTCTCTGGCCGTGGGCGCTCCCTTCGTCCTCCTCACCGGCTTCGATCCGTTCGGCGCACGCCGCCGCAACGAGAGCGCCGCCGCCGTCCGGGTCGTGGGGCGGGCGCTCGCCGGGAAGGACCTCCGGGTCCGGGTCCTGCCCGTCTCGTGGGCACGGGCGTTCCCGCGCCTGCGCGCCGACCTGGCCGAGCCGGGCCTCCGCGCCGTGGTGCTGTGCGGGGAGGCCGGCCGGAGGAAGGACGTCACCGTCGAGGCGCACGCCCGCAACCGCTGCGGTCCTCACCTCGACGAGGAGGGGCGCCGGTCCCGGTCCCCCCGCCTCTCCGACGCCGGCCCTCGGGAGCGTCGCTCCTCCTGGCGCGCGCCCGAGATCGTCGCGGCGCTCCATCGGGCAGAGCTACGCGCGGCCGTGTCACGCGACGCCGGCACGTTCCTCTGCAACGCGATCCTGTTCCACGTCCTCGGACACCCCGCCGTCCGGCGCCGACGGATCCCGGTGACCTTCGTGCACCTCCCCATCCCGGGGCACGGGGCCCGCGTCGGCACGACACCGGCCGTGCTTGCCGCCGCGGTCCGTGCCGTCGTGGTGGAGGCGCGCCGCCGC
>CAZJJQ010000342.1:0-4980 GCA_964546345.1 uncultured Planctomycetales bacterium | reverse complement strand
ATCGAGGGGGCGGCGGGGGACAGGGGGGCGGCGTCCGCCGCGACCGCTATCCCCTCCGCCGGGCCTCGGCGCCGGCGGCCTGCACGAAGGCACGGAAGAGCCGCTTCGTCGCGTCCGCGTCGGCCAGGCGCTCCGGGTGCCACTGCACGCCCAGGAAGAAGGGATGCGCCGGCAGCTCGGCGGCCTCCACGACGCCGTCGGCGGTGTGCGCGGTGGCGAGGAACCCGGGGGCTGCGTGCTCCACCGCCTGGTGGTGGTGGCTGTTCACGGGGACGGACCTCGCCTCGAGGAGCGCGTCGAGGCGCGAGCCCGGGACGACCGCCACCGGGTGGGCTTCGTCCATGTGCCCGCCATGGATCAGCGCGCCCGGGACGTTCGCCGGCACGTGCTGGTGCAGGGTCCCCCCGAGCGCGACGTTCATGACCTGGAGCCCGCGACAGATGCCGAACGCGGGCAGGCGGCCCGCCGCCGCCGCGCGGACCAGGGCCACCTCGAAGTCGTCGCGGGCGCGGTCCACCGGGCCGAGCTCGGGATGCGGGGCCGCGCCGTAGAGCGAGGGATCCACGTCGTCCCCGCCGATCAGGACCACCCCGTCGAGCAGGTCGAGGTACACCTGCGCGCGGGCGGGATCGGTGGTGGGGAGGATCCAGGCCATCCCGCCCGCCTCCTCGACGCGCCGCACGTAGGGCTCGGGGACGTGGAGCCGGCGGACGCCCTTGCCCTCCACGGCGTCCATCGTCGAGCAGGTGATGCCGATGCGCGGTCTCATGGGCGGGATCCTACGCCTTCCATCGGCCGGACGGGCGCACGAGAGCACCACCCGCAGGACCTGCCGACGACTCGTCGGGGGCGGGGGCACCCCATGCGATGATCCGCCGCCCATGCGACGAACCGTCGGCCGCGTGCCCGTGCGCATCGATCTCGCGGGCGGCACCCTCGACATCTGGCCCGTCCACCTCACCCTGCCCCAGCCGGGCGTGACCGTGAACGCGGCCCTCGACCTCCCCGCCGAGGTGACCGTGGAGGCGCTCCCTTCCGGCGCGGTGGAGATCCGGAGCCTCGATCGGGGAGAGTCGGTGCGCTACGCCTCCATCCAGGAGCTGCGCGTGCACCTCGCCGCGGGCGGGGGCCCGACCAAGCTGCTCGCGCGCGCGATCGACGCCGTCGTCCCCGAAGGCGGGGTCCGCCTGACCGCATCGGCCACCTCGCCGGCGGGCGCCGGGCTCGGAGGCTCGTCCGCGCTGCTCGCCTGCGTCGTCGGCACGCTCGCCCACGCCGCCGGCCGGCCGCTCGCCCCCGAGGCCATCCGACGACTCTCGCAGGATCTCGAGACCTGGGTCATCCACGGCCCCACCGGCTATCAGGACTACTACCCCCCGCTCCTCGGCGGGTGCCTCGCCCTCGAGGGCGGCTTCGGCGGCGTCTCCGTCGAGCGCCTGCCCGTCGATCTCGACGCGCTGTCGAGCCGCCTCCGCCTCGTCTACACCGGGGCCCCGCACCACAGCGGCATCACGAACTGGGGCGCCATGCGCGCATGGTTCGACGCCGAGCCCGCGACGGTGCGCGCGCTCGAGGAGATCGCCGGGCTGTCACGCGAGCTGCGGGCGGCCCTACGACGCGGCGACCTCGACCGGGCGTGCGAGACGATCGTGGCGGAAGGCCGCGTGCGCCTGCGGATGGCCCCGGGCATCTCGACGCCCGCCATCGCCGCGCTCGACACGGCGGTGCGTGACGCGGGCGCCCTCGGCACGAAGGTGATGGGCGCCGGGGGCGGCGGCTGCGTGCTCGTGGTCCTGCGCGGGGCGGAGGCGATGGCGGAACCGGACCTCGAACGGGCGCTCGCCGCGGCGCTGCCTTCGGGGACCGGACGGGTGCTCCCGTGCCGGCTGGTGCCCGAGGGGCTCGTGCTGCGCGAAGGGACGGGACCATGAACGTCCCCGAAGGCGCGCGGACGATCCGGGTGGTGGTCTTCGATCTCGACGACACCCTCTACGACTGCCTGACGCAATGCGTCGGGCCCGCCCATCGCGAGGCCGCGAAGGCGATGGTCGAGGCGGGTGCCCGCGCCACGGTGGACGAGGTCCTCGACGCGCGGCTCGCGCTCGCCGGCCTCGAGCGGGACGTGGACAGCGCGGTCGCGGCCGCGTTCCGTTCGGTGCAGCCCGTGCGCGTCGCCGAGGCGGGGCGCCGCGCGTTCTACGACCGCGACCCGGGCACCCTCGTGCCGTTCCCCTTCGCGCGCGAGGTGGTGCGTCGCGTCCGCACGGTCGCCCGCGCGGTGCTCCTGTCGAGCGGGCATCCCCCCACGCAGCGGCGCAAGCTCGCGTCGCTCGGGCTCGAGCAGGCGTTCGACCAGGTGATCCTCGACGACGTCCTCGGCCGTGCCGCGAAGGAGGAAGTCCTCCGCCGATGGCTCGAGGCCGCCGGGGTGCCCGCGTCGGAGGTGCTCGTGGTCGGCGACCGCCCCGACAACGAGGTGGCGGCCGCCCTGCGCATCGGGATGCATGCGCTCCGGATCCGCGGCGGCGAGTTCGCCGCGCGCCCCACGCCACCCGGCGTCCCCGAGGCCTCCGACGTACGGGCGGTGCTCGCGTGGCTCGGCCTGCCGCCGATCGAAGAGGCCGTGCCACCCGCGCCGGACGCCCCTACCCAGTGAAGAGGCCGCCTTCGCTCGGCGTGCGGGGGCCAAGCCCCCTGCACATCCGCTCGGCGTGCGGCCCTGCGGGCCCGCCCTTCGAGGCCGGGACGAAGTCTCCGACTCCGGCCCGGTCTCGCTGACCCCGGAGGCGGGCCCCACGTTGGTTCCCCCCGCCGCCCCCCTCCCTTCCACGACGGGTCCGGTCCTCCCCACGGCTCCCCCGCCGAAGGATCCCGAACGCACGGACGGGGCCGGCGAGGCCACCGGCGGGAAAGACGCTGCCCGGGCGTGATCCCGCGGCGTCGGGCCGCGGGCGCGATGCGCGTCCGGGCCGGCCTACGGACCGCTGCGGCGGGCGAGCACCCCGAGCCCTCTCGCCGCCACGAGCTGCCAGGCGATCACCACGCTCCGCAGCGCCAGGCTCCCGAGCACGAAGCCCACGAGCGGCCAGGAGCGATGGCCGACGAGCAAACGCTCCGCAAGCGCCAAGGCACCCCAGCCCAGCGCAGCGGTCACGCACGGCACGAGACCCCGTGCCAGGGGGAGGAGCCCTCCCCACGGCCAGGTCCAGGAAGTCCTCCCGAACGCGACGCCGAGGAGGGCGACCGGCGCGAAGAGCAGCCCCGCGGCGGCGAGCGCGCCGGCGAGGAGTCCCGTGGAGCCCCCGAGGTCGGGATCGCGCGGCGCGTCCATGATGCGGCCGAGGAGCGTGAAGGCCGCCGGCAGCAGGAAGAGGAGGAGGCGGCCGAGCACCCGAGCGACGGAGCCGAGCGCCGGGGGTTGCAGATCCGAGGCGAGGAACGGCGGAGGCGGGGAGTCCTTGCCGTCGGCGGTGGCGAGGGCGGCCCGCATCTGCCAGCGCAGCAGGAGGGCCAGGAGCGGGACCTTCAGCACGAGGCCGAGGAAGAGCAGGTCGCCTCGCAGGAGCAGGTCGGCGAGCGTCCAGACGGCCACGGCGGGGACGAGGGTGCGGAGGGGACGCCGCAGGGGATAGCGCAGGGCTTCGAGGGGCCACCCGTGCGGATCCTCCTCGGGGGGACGGTCGGGCAGGTCCTCCGTGCCGAGCCGTTCGCGCACCGTCCGACGGTCCACGTCGAGCTCCTTCGGGCTGCGGCGCGGGCCACCCGGCTCACTCCCACCCTCATTGGGATCGGGAGGGGGCGGCGGGGGCGGCATCTTCGCGCGCGGCGGCGGGTCGTCGTCCTCGAGGTCGAAGGGTCGTTCCGGGTCCGTCGCCATGGGCGCCATGGTAGGCCCCGCCCCGGCCTTGGGTCCGCAGAACCGGGAGCCCGAGCGCCCCCTCCGGCCCTGCGGAGAGATCGTCAGCCGGAGGTAGGGGCTCGCTTTCGGGGCTCGTGCCGCGCGGCGGCTCGTCGAGGGATCGGGGTCCGGATCCGATCTGCTCGCCGCCGCAGGTCGTTCCCCGCACCTCGGTCGCGTCATCCGGGCCTGCGCGAGCCTCCGACATCGAGCCCGATCGGTCGGGAGCGCACCTCCCCCGCACCGGGGTGGCCCGTGGCGCATGCGATGTCTGCTTCCCACGCCCTCGGTCCGGACGGACGCGCGGGCTCGCCGAACGGCGAGGCCCCGCCGCCGGCCGGGCTCGACGGGGTCGCCGGGTGGCGAGCGCCTACCCCGCGGAGGCCTCGGCGGGCTCGCGATCGAGGTCGGCGAGCCGGACGGCGACCTTCTTCGAGACGCCGGGCTCCTCCATCGTCACCCCGTACAGCATGCGAGCCGACTCCATCGTCGTCTTGCTGTGGGTGACGACGAGGAACTGCGTGCCCTGGGTGAACTCGGTGACGAGGGTCACGAGCCGGCGGATGTTCGCCTCGTCGAGGGCGGCGTCCACCTCGTCCAGGATGGCGAACGGGGAGGGCTTGGCACGGAAGACGGCGAAGAGGAGCGCCACGGCCGTGAGGGTTTTCTCGCCGCCCGACAGCAGGCCGATCGTGCGCTGCTCCTTCCCCGGCGGCCGGGCCACGATGTCGATGCCCGACTCGAGCACGTCGTTCGGGTTCTCCAGCACGATCTCCGCGCGTCCTCCCCCGAACAGCCGGCGGAACGTCTCGCGGAAGTGCTCGCGCACCTTCTCGAAGGTCTCCGTGAACCTGGAGACGGAGAGCTGGTCCAGCTGCGTGATGGCGACCTCGAGCTGCTCCTTCGCGTCGAGCAGGTCCTTCTCCTGCGTCTTGAGGAACGTGACCCTCTGGTCGGCCTCCTCGAGCTCGGCGATCGCGTTGAGGTTGACGTTGCCCAGTTCCTCGAGCTTGGCCCGGAGCTCCGCGATCTCCGCCTCGAGGCGTGCGGGGTCGGCCGCCGGCACGGCCGGGACGACGGCC
>CAZJJQ010000341.1:0-4987 GCA_964546345.1 uncultured Planctomycetales bacterium | reverse complement strand
CTGGTCGCGCTGGCCTACGCGCTCCTGCGCGCCAAGGTGCCCTTCCGCATGCTCGGCAAGGACTTCGGCCGCGGGGTCGCGCAGCTCGTGGAAGACGCGCGGGCGACGACGGCGGGCGGCGTGCTGGCCACCCTGCGGACGCGCCTCGACAGGCTGGAGGCAGAGGACCGCAAGGCCCGCGCCGCCGGGCACCTCGACGACGGCCCCAGCGCGGGGACGGCGGCGTTGCGCGAAAAGCTGGAGGTCGTCCAAGCGGTGCTCGACGGCATGGACGGCGAACCCTCCCCCGCGGACCTCTGCCGCGAGCTGGAGGCGATCTTCTCGGGCGACGCCGACGGCGCCGGCTGCGTCACCCTGGCGACGGTCCACGGCTCCAAGGGCGGCGAGTGGGACCGCGTCTGGGTCCTGGACCGCGACCTGATGCGCGCGAAGCCCGGCGCCAGCTCCAAGCGCGCGACGGAGCTGGCCAACCTGAAGTTCGTCTCACTCACCCGCGCCAGACGGTCGCTCTTCTTCATCTCCTCCAAGAACATCCCGTAGCCGAACCCCGCGAAATCACTTGCCAGATCGCCCCCGATCGCCGGACCGATCGCCGATCGCGACTGATCCCGCTTGCGGGGTCCGCCTAGCAGTGCTAGTCTCTTCTTCGGAGGTTGATCATGACTGGAGCGACCCTCTCTTCGATCGGCGGCGAGGTCTACGAGGTGCGGCTGCAGATGTCGGAGTGCCGCCAGGCGGCGCGAGACGGCGCCGAGTACGCCCGCGACCGCCTGGCGCGCGGCGTCACCGGGCGGATGCCTTGGATGCTCGACAGCTACGTCGCCGACGGGCACAGCCCCGCCGCGGCGCTGTACCTGTCGCGCATCTTCAACGCCGCGGCCCTGCGCGTGCTCGTCGAGGCCGCTGTGGAAGACGGGGAGGACGCCGACGCGGGAGCCGGGGAACAGGAGCGCGTTCAGTGACCCCGGAGGGGCTCCTCATCATGGTCTTCACCAAGCTCGCGGTCGCGGCGATCGCTCTCCTGATGCTCTTCTCCGACGACTGAACTGGAGCGCTTGCTACCATTGTGACTCTGTGTCACAATGCGATCGGGAGGGAGCATGCGCGCGGCAGAGAGTGCGGAGGGCGGCGCCGTCCGGGTGTCCGCCAGGAGCAAGGCGACGTTGTTGGACGCTTCTCGGAGGATCGGCGAGGCGGTGGGCAAGGCCCCGCCGCTGTCGGACCTCGTCGACGAGCTGGTAGCCAGGTACGCGGAGGCCTTGGTGCGCCACCGCGTCGGGGGCCCAGCGCTCCCGACCTCGACCACCGCAGACCAGGGGCGCGGGCGTGAGTAGCCACGATCTCCGCTCTCAATCCGGCCCCGACGCCGCCGCGGTCTCGCGGCTGTGCGACCTCGGGCTCTCGGTCATCGCCCTGTGCGGCCCCGCCTGCGACGGCGCCAAGCACGGGCGCGCGGGGCACCTGCCGAACATGAGCGGCAAGCTGCCGGTCTCGGCGGGCTGGCAGCGCAGCGGCTACCGGCCCGCGGCCGAGGTGCTGCGCGAGTGGCGCCCCGGCTGCAACGTCGGCGTCCTCTGCGGCCTGCAGCCCGCGGCGCCGGGGGGGCGCGAGCCGGTCGGGGTCGCTGTGGTGGACGGCGACGGCCCGGAGGCGCTCGCGTGGATGCGCGCCAACCTGCCGCCGACGCCGGTCCGCGACACGACGCGGCGCGGGGAGCACTGGTACTACCGCGCCCGCGGCCCGGTCCGCAACCGCAACCTGCGGCACTGCACCCCCAGGCTCGAACTCGAAGTCCTGGGCAACGGGCGCCAGGTCGTCGTACCGCCTTCCGTCCACGCCTCCGGGCACGCCTACGCGGAGGTCGAGCGCTGGACGCCGGAGCTGCTCGCCACCATGCCCGACTACGACCCGGCTTGGTTCGCTGGGTTCGCCGCCGGTGGCCCGGCGACCACGGGCGGCGGACCGGGGGCCGCGGACCCCTCCCTTTCTCCCCCGCCTCCGGCGGGGGGTGGGCCAGTGCAGGTGGGGGGCTCCTGGCCGGGGGAGCGCGCCTTCACCCGGGCGGAGTACGCGCGGTCCTTCGAGCGCGCGCTGGCCTACTTGCAGTCGCCGCGCTGCCCGCCGAGCGTCAGCGGGCGCGACGGCCACGGCGCCCTGTACTCGGCGGCGGTGAAGGTCCTCCGCGGCTTCCCGCTCGCCTCGTGGGAGCGCATGCGCGACATGCGCGGCGACGAGTCGCTGCCGGTGGACGCGGAGGACGCCGCCCACGAGGCGTTCAGGCTCCTGCAGAACGCCTACAACCCGCGCTGCCTAGCAGAGGACGGGCAGACCCCCTATCCGTGGAGCCCCGCCGAGCTGTGGCACAAGGTCGAGAGCGCCGCCGCCGCGGACCGGCTCCCCGGCCCCGACTACTGGCTCTTCGACGCGAAGCCGGGGGGCAGGGCAGCGCGCGACCACGGGCACCAGGGAGGCGAGGGCGCCGCGGACCCGGCGCCCGCCTCGCGCCCCGAGTGGTCCATCGAGGACGTGATGGCGCTGGTCGCCGGGTCCGCCAGCGGCGCCGCTGCGGGCGCAGAGGAGGGGCACCCGGACCCTGGTCCTCCGGAGAACGACGACCACCCGCGACAGGCGCCGGCCGCGCTGCAGGACTCCCCGCCGGCTGCTGGACCGCAGGACTCCCCGTCAGCCGCGCTGCCGTCCATCTTCCCAGCCGCGTCGCCGACCGCCCCGCCACCAGCCGCCCCGGGCGACTCCCTGCGCTCGCGCTACCAAGCGGCGGCACTGGCTCTGGTCGGCCCCGGGGCCTTCGAGGGCCTGGGCGACGACGGCGAGCCCGCGGACCCGCGCGACGTACTGCCGGACCCCACGCCGCCGCCGGAGCCCGTCGAGATCGAGGTGACGCACCACGTCCACGCCATGACCAACCTGGCCTGCCAGGCCCTCGCCCGTCACCCAAACATCTTCTCGTTCAAGGAGAAGCTGTGCGTCAAGGCGCGTGACCACGACCCGGTGCTGCCGCCGCGGCTCTACGTGGCGAAGCGCGGCAACCTCATTGAGTACCTGAGCGACCCGAACTACGCGGTCTGGTACCACGACGAGGCGGACAGGGAGGGGGAGGCGGTCCGCGTGTTCGACCGCCCCGACCCGACGGTGGTGCGCTGCGCCCACGAGCGCCCGATCTGGCGCGGCGTGAAGGGCGTCAAGGCCGTCGTGAGCGCGCCGGTGCTCACGCCGGACGGGCGCATCCTGCAGCGGCCCGGCTACGACGAGGCGACGGGGCTCCTCTACGAGCCGCCGCCCGGCCGCGGGCCCGAGCCGCCCTTCCGCGCCGTCTCGCGGCGCCCCTCGCGGAGGGAGTGCCTGGAGGCGCTCGGCGTCCTGGCCGACGTGGTCAAGGACTTCCCCTTCGACGACCGCCGCAAGACCTTCGGCGCCTGGCTATCGGCGGTGCTGACGCGGTTCTGCCGCTACGCCTACACCGGCAACACCCCCCTGTTCGCCGTCACCGCCACGATGGCGTCGAGCGGCAAGGGGAAGCTCCGCGACGCGGCGGCGATCATCGCTGACGGCGTGCAGTCGAGCGTCACCAGCTTCGACTCGACCTCCGAGGGCGAGGTCGAGCGCAAGATCGGCATGGAGATCATGAACGGCGAGCGGCACGTCTGCATCGACAACGTGCCGGAGGGCGTCAAGCTGGCCAGCGCGACCCTCGACGCGATGCTGACGAGCCCCAAGTTCTCGACGCGCAAGATCGGCACCAGCGAGAAGATCCACGCGAGCTTCGCCGACTCGATCGCCTGGGCGACGGGCAACAACATGCAGTGGGGCGGAGACCTCTGGCGCCGGCTGATCGAGATGCCGATCGCGGACCGCACCGGCCACCCGGAGCTGCGCGAGACCGACCGGCCGAACCTGGAGGACTGGTGCCGCGCCCACCGCCGGGACCTCGTCCACGCGGCCCTCACGCTCGTCTCCGGCTACTGCGCGGCCGGCAGCCCGAAGCTCGACCTGCAGCCGATGGCGTCGTTCGAGGGCTGGAGCCTCGTGCGGCGCGTCGTCGTCTGGTGCGGCCTGACCGACCCCTTCGAGAGCCGCGGGCGCTCGGAGGACGACGAGGACGTGGCGGTCCGCGCCACGCTCTTCTCCCTGCTGCGCACGGCGTCGGGCGACGCGCCCTTCATGGTGAGCCAGTTGTGGGGCGAGATCGACGGGGAGGCGGGCAAGAAGAAGTACCCGAAGCTGCACGCGCTCCTGCGGGAGGCGCACGTCAAGGGCTCGGAGGACTCGCTGGGCCGCTACCTGGCAGCCAAGCACCGCAACAAGTCGGTCCGCGTGCAGACCGGCGAGGTCTGGACCCTGCAGTGGGGCCGCTCCGGCAGCGCGCGGACCTACCGCGTGGTCGTGGAGGCGCCGGAGACCGGGAAGAGGGCCGAAAAGGGCACGAAAAGGGGCCAGAAGTGAGCCGCGCGAAACCCGCGGAGTGTCACTCCGAGGCGTCACCACAAAACCCAGAGATCCCGCGTACTTGAGTGGTCCTACATCACCCACCTGTCAGAGAAGTGTCATGAAATAAGTGAACGATCTCGTGTACTTGCGAGAAAATGACACTTGTGACGCTCTTTTCGCACGATCGAAAATTTTTCCCGGCCATGTGGGACAAAAGGCCCACAGGTAACACACCCGCCCACAGACAGCCCGCCGCTGAAATTTTCGTTGTCCCACCCTGCGTCACAAGTGTCATAGAGTCATAACCCCCCCTAACCCTTATAAAATCTAATGACACATGCGTGACTCTTTAGGGGGGGAGGGTGACACTTAGGCGGGTGGGCAGGTCTGGGCCCGGGGCCCAATGGTCCAATTACCCGATGGCCCGACCAATCCGCGCGGGTGGTCTGGTCACGGGTTCAGGTAGAGAGGTGTGCGCGAGACCGGCGCAGCGCGCCGCGGGCGCCCGGGAGGGCCGGATCTGGGGTGAAAAGAGGTCGAA
>CAZJJQ010000340.1:0-4998 GCA_964546345.1 uncultured Planctomycetales bacterium | reverse complement strand
CCGCGCAGCGCGAGCCGCGCGTGGGCCTCCGCGGTGGCCCTACGTCCGTCGGTGAGGAAGTGGGCGACGGCGAGCGCCACCATGGCGTCGGGGTCGATGCGGGGCAGCGCGCCGCCGCGCACCACGGCGGGGTTGGGGGCGCGGGGGCCCGCGCCGTCCGTCAGCAGCCCCCACCAGGCGAGGGCATCGTCGTAGGGGCCTCCCTGGACCTCGTCGAGGAGCGTGGGCAGACCGTTCCAGATGGAGGCGCCCTCGGCGCCGTCCACCGGCAAGCGCTCGTAGGCGAGGCGGGCCGCCTCCCCCGCCGCCAGCGGCGAGATCCCGACGAGCGTCTTCACGAGCATGGGGCCGATCTGACGGTCCGAGGCATCGCGCCGCAACGTCTCGAGCAGCACGGGGAGGTCTTCCGGCGCGCGGAGCGCGGCGAAGACCCCGACGCAGAGGCGGCGCAGGGTGAGCTCGGGGTGTTGCAGGCCCGGAGCCGCCCAGGCCCGAGCGACCTCGGGGCGATCGGCGCCGATCTGGATCAGCACGCCGAGGATCGCGTGCCAGCCGTTGGTGTCGCGATCGGCCTGCACGCGTTCGCGCAGCGCGGCGTCGGAGAGCCTCTCCAACGTGGCGGCCCGCACGTCCACGAGGCCCTGCTGCGCGTCCACGAGCAGGTTCTGGTGGTAGTGCGGGATGCCGAGCGTCGGGCCGTCGGGACCCCGCAGCAGGCGATCGAGCCAGTAGGCGGCGCGTTCCGCGGGGGACGGCCCTGTGACGCCGTCGGCCGCGCGGCACGCGCGGACGAAGGTCGGCCCGGCCCCCGTCCCAGGCACGAGAGGGGTCACGACGAGCGTCAGGAGCACGGCGAGCGGCAGCGCCCGGGCCGGGGAGCGGGCGCAGGAGGGGGCCGGGGACCTGCGCCTGGGCGTCGCGGGGCGAAGGGGTCCGGCGGCCCCCCCCCCTCGGGGGGCGAAGGACGGCTCTCGGGGGGCAGCGCGCATCGAGTTCCTCACGCAGAAAGCCCAGGATCCTCGCACGGGGGGCCGTCGGCGAGACGGCCCCTGCCCCGCGGAGCATGTGCGCCCGCGCCGCCCATGCGACATTCTACCCGCCGACGCACCCCCATGGGCACCTCCCTCCACGCCTTCTCTGCGCCCGAGGACCCCGCCTCGCCGGCGGCCTCCTCCTCCCCTCCGGGACGCGTGGGGGCGCCGCTCGGGCGCCCGCTCGGCCCCGTGCGCATCGGGGGCCTGCAGGTGGACCCGCCCCTCTTCCTCGCCCCCATGGCGGGCTTCACGAACCTCGCGTTCCGCCGGATCGCCCGGCGGCTCGGATGCGGGATGACCGCCACCGAGATGGTGATGGCCGAGGGCATCGTCCGCGGCCACCCGAGGACCCTGGAGCTGGCCACGCTCTGCGTGGAGGAGCGACCGGGCGCGGTGCAGATCGCCGGGGGCGACCCCGCCGTCATGGGTGAGGCGGCGGCCCGCCTCGTGGACCAGGGCGCCGACGTGATCGACGTGAACATGGGCTGCCCGGTGCGCAAGATCGTGGACCGCTGCGCAGGCTCGGCGCTGCTGCGCGAACCCTCCCTCGCCGCCGCCGTGGTGGCCGGCATCGTGCGCCGGGTGAAGGTGCCCGTCACCGTGAAGGTGCGCGCCGGCTGGGACGACCACCGCCAGTGCGTCGCCGTCGGGAAGGCGCTCGAGGCCGAAGGCGCCGCGGCGCTCTCCGTCCACGGACGCACCCGCGAGCAGCAGTACGCCGGCAGGGCGAGCCGCGACGCGATCCGCGCCGTGAAGGAGGCCGTCCGCGTCCCCGTGATCGGCAACGGCGACGTCACGAAGCCGCAGGACGTCATCGACATGGTCCGCGAGACGGGCGTGGACGGCGTGATGATCGGACGCGCGGCGCTCTGGGACCCCTGGATCTTCGCGGAGTCGGCCCGTGCGCTCCGCGAAGGCGTCGTCGGTCCGCCCCCCACCCCCGCGGAGCGCAAGGCCGTCCTCGTCGAGTACTTCACCGACACGGCCGCCCTCCGCGGCGAGCGCGCGGCGATCCTCTCCATGCGGAAGTTCGCCAGTCTCTACCTCCGCGGCTTCCCGGGCGCCCGGCGCCTGCGCGATCGCATCCAGACCATGGACACCCGCGAGGACTTCTTCACCGTGATCGACGGCGTCTTCGAGGCCGGCCTGGCCGTGCCCGACCTGGAGGGGCTCGGGGAGTAAGGGCACGGCCCTCGTGCAGAAGTCGCCTGCGCCCGGTCTCGGGGCGGCCGAGCCTCCCGCGGGACCGTTCGGCGGGCGGCCCGTCCTGGCCCGCGCCTCGGGGGCACGACGGAAGGAGCCCGACCGGGCCGACCGTCAGGTGCGGCGCTGCTCGGAGAGCAGGCCGACGGCCTTCCAGACGCGGGCGATCGCGATCCGCAGGTTGGCCGCGGCCCGCGCCTCGCGCGTGACGGCCTGCGTCACCACGTCCTCCTTCTGCAGGACCTGGAACGGGGTGCTCGCGCCGTTGCGCTCCTTGAGCTGCTCGCCCTCGAGCGCCTCGCGCGCGGCCTGGGTCTCCCCGCGGGCCGCCTCTCCGAGCGAACGCGCGGTGGCGAGGTCGCGCAGCGCGGAGCGCACCTCCGCCTCGATGCGGTTGCGCAGGTCCTGCTGGCGGATCGACGCCTGCGCGCGCGTCCACTCGGCGATGCGCAGCTGCGCCCGTGCGGTCCGTCGTCCCAGGTAGACCTGGAACGAGAGCCCCACGCTGCCCGAGAACCCCTGCCCGTCGATCGTCTCGCCCGCGGCCGAGAAGAGCCCGTCGGAGAGACCGTTCGAGGACACGCGGGCGATCACGTCGAGCTGCGGACGCAGACCGTCGGCGGCGACCTCCACGTCGATGTCCCGGTTGTCGAGGTCGGCCTGCGACGCCAGGAGGTCCGGGCGCCCCCGCAGCGCCTGCGTCACGAAGCGGCGCTCCTCACGCGGGTCGATGCGATCGCCGGGCGGCACGGTGCGGACGTCGTCCACCGGAACGAGCACCGGGAGGTCCCCGCCGGTGCCGTCGAACGGGAGGATGAGCTGCCGCAGGGCGTCCTCGGCCTCGCCCCGGAGGCCCTCGGTCACGATGCGCTCGCCGCGGCGCGCCTCGACGCCCGCGCGCGCGTCGGCCACGTCGAGGGAGGTGGCCACCTGCGCGTCGAACCGCACCTTGGTCAGCTCGAGCAGCTCCGTGGCGACCCGTTCGGCGCGGCGGCGCGACTCCTCCTGCTCGCGCGTGTACGCGAGGTTCCAGTACGCGGTCTCGATGCGCAGGAGGACCTGGTCCTCGAGCGCGCGCAGCGCCTGGTCGGCGACGCGCTCGCCGTTGCGGGCCTGTCGGACCCCCGCCGTCACCACGTCGCCCGCGCCGCGCAGCAGCGGCTTCGTCCACTCCACGGCGACGCCGTCGATCCACCGGGGGTCGCGGCGGGCGAGCGCGTCGTTCGAGGTCAGCCGATCGGCCTCGAAGAGCACCGAGAGCCGGCTGCCGTCGCGCATCAACCGGGAGACGCCCGCCTGCGCGCTCACGTCGTCGCTCTGGACGACGTCGCCGGTGAACACGTTGTTCGGGAGCGTCTCGGCGCGACCCGCCGTGAACGACGCCGTGAGCAGCGTGTCGAAGCTCCCCTCGGCGGCGGTGACCGACGCGCACGCGATGAGCGGATCGAACGCACCCGCGCGCAGCTCGAGGTTCCGGGCGCGTCCGAGCGCGACCGCGTCGAGCAGGCGGAGGCGCAGCTCCCGGCGGCCGGGACTCAGGGGCAGGTTCACCCCGGGCACCGCCACCGGGCCCGGCGTCGGAGGGACGGGGCTCACCCGGGCAGGCGCCGGCAGGGAGGTCGGGGGCGGCGGGGGCGGAGGGGGTGCGGGGGGGGTGGGAGGCGCGGGAGGCGCCACCGGAACGGGGACGGGAGCAGGGACCGGGGCCGGCGCCGGCGGCTCCGCCCGCACGCTGCTCGGGCAGGCGAGCCACACCGCGGCGAGGAGGTGCGGGATGCAGGCTCTCGTCATCGGGGGCTCTCCGATCCGGGCACGACGGGTGAGGAGGGCGCGGGCGCGGGCAGAGGGGCGCTGGATCCCCGTCGGGGCCCGATCGAACGCCCCACGGCCCGCTCCGCCGCCTCGAACTCGGGGCTCCGAAGGTAGCTCAGCAGGCGTGCGGTGGCCTCGTCCGGCGGGGTCGCGGAGAGCGCTTCCTGCTGCCGATCGGCCAGCACCGCGAGCGCCGCCGGCGTGCGCAGGCGGGCGAGGGCCATCAGCGCGGAGGTGCGCAACGCACCGTCCTCGAGCAGCGTGACGACCCACGGCACCGTGCGCGCATCGCCGAGGAGCCCGCCGGCGCGCACCAGGGCTTCGCGCACCTCGGGGACCCGTTCGTTCGGGAAGGCGCTGCGCAGCGTCGCCCAGGCCTCGACGGCCCCCACGTCGCCGAGCAGGACGGCCGCGCGTTCGCGCAGCAGGGGATCCTCCGAGCCGAAGGCGGCGAGCAGGTCCGGCCCCGCGCCCGCCTTGCCGAGCCGGGCCAGCTCGCTCAGCCCCGCGAGGCGTCCCTCGGTGTCCTTCACCTCCGCGATGCGCCGGCGGGCCCGGAGGTACTCCGCCGAGAGGCCCTGACCCTTGGGAGCGGGGACGGCGACGGGAGGGGGCGGGGCCGGGGTCGGCAAAGGCCCGCCGGGGTCCGTCCGGGGAGCTTCCGAACTCTCCGCGGGCAGGGGCAAGGGCGGGGGGGGCGCCGCCAGCGGCACCACCGGCTCCGGTGGGGCCGGCGAGGGCGGCGGCGGCAGCGGGGGCGGGGGCGGCGGCGGCGGTGGGAAGGCGGGAGGCGTTCCCGGCGAGCTCGGCGCCGGTGAGGGGCACTCCGGAGCGACGGGAGGCGGCGGAGGCAGCGAGCTCGGGGGCGGCGGGGGCGGAGGCCGGATCGGCTCCCCGGTCGGCTCGACGCGTCCCGGGGCGCGCGCGGCGCCCCCCCCCACCACCCCCC
>CAZJJQ010000339.1:2924-4998 GCA_964546345.1 uncultured Planctomycetales bacterium | reverse complement strand
TGCATCGCGGGCCCCGAAGAGCGCCGCGCGACGGCGGGCCGACCGATCGCGGCGACGACACTGGCGGCGATCGAGGCGTGGCAGGAGTCCAGGAACGTCCCCGCCACCGCGGCGCGCTTCGGTGTGCACCCCAAGACGCTGTATCAGGCGCTGCGGCGGCACGGGTACATCACGCCGCGGAGGGCCGCGTGATGCCTGCGAACGACGACGGCGACAGCGTCATCGTGGAGGCGATCCTCGCGCGGTGCGTGCCGGCGCTGCGCGCGGCCATCGCGCAGGCCGTCATCGAAGCGCGCGCGGAGGCGCTGTCGGCCACGAGGCGCGCGGCGCGGGCTGACGAGACCGAAGCCGACGATGTCACGCGGCGTCGTGCTCGGTCGATCCTTCGGGGTGGCGCATGAGCCGGACGAAGGACCGACTGTCGCTCTGGGTGCCCCGCGGTCGCTCCGGAGGGCGGGGCGCCGGCGGCGCTGACCTCGTGCGCTGCACCCGTAGCAACCCCTGCCCGAAGTGCGGGCGGGAGAAGTTCTGTCGGACGAAGCGCGATGGCGCGGAGGTGTGGTGCACGCGCGACGCAGAGGGGGCCGTGCGCGTGCTGGAGAACGAGCTCGGGCCCGTGTACGTCCACGCGCTCGACGGAGCGGCGCGCGAGACGACGGAGCGGCGCGCGAGGGGGGCGCCCTCGGCGGTGTCGCACGCGACGACGCTCGGACCAGACGCGTTGCACCGCGCCTATTCGGTCGTGCTCGGCGCGCTGTCTCTCGACGAGCAGGGTCACCGGGGCCTCATCGCGCGGGGCCTTACCGCCGAGGACATCGACCGCGGCGGATACCGCGCGCTGCCGGAGCGGCGCCGCGCAGAGCTCGCCCGTCTCGTGGTGGAGGCCCTCGGCGACGACGCGGCGCGCGTGCCGGGCATCTGGTGGCGCGAGGAGGATGGGCGCGGATGGTGGAGCCTCGCGGGTGCGCCGGGGCTTCTCGTGCCGGTGCGTGACCTCGCGGGTCGCGTGGTGGCGTTGAAGGTGCGCCGTCGCGATCCGTGCGAGGGGCCAAGGTACCTCTACGTCACCAGCTCGGCCGCGGGAGGCCCTGCCGTGCGCCAGGTGGCCCATGTGCCGCTGCGCGCGCGAGAGATCGGCGGCGACGCGATCTGGCTGACCGAGGGCGAGCTCAAGGCCGACGCCGCGACAACGCTCGGGCGCGTGCCGGTGCTGGGTCTGCCGGGCGTGTCGGCCACGAGCCTGGGCGTCGAGGTGGCGCGGGCGGTGGGTGCGCGGCGCGTGACGGTCGCTTTCGACAGCGACTGGCGGACGAACCCCGACGTCGCGCGGCACAGAGCGCGGATGGTCGAGTGGCTCTATCGGGCGGGGATCGACGTGGCGACCGAGGAGTGGCCCTCGCAGTGGAAGGGCCTCGATGACTGGTGGCTCTGGCGGGAGGTGTCTCGTGGAGGGTGAGTCGAGCGACGAGGTGCTCCGTCGCGTGCAGGCGGATGCGCGGGCGGTGGCGGGCGGTGATCCGCTGGCGGGTCTGGCCGATCGGGTGAAGGCCGCTCCGGAGCTCGCCTTCGAGCCGCGGGTGCTCGACGCCGCCGCGGCGCTCGATGACGTCGGCTACCACCGTCTGCGCCGCGAGCTGCGCGCGACGGGCGTCGCGGTGACGCAGTGGGATGCCGCTGTCCGCGCAGCGAAGGGGCGGCGGAAGGCCGACGAGCGAGAGCGGATGATCGAGGCGGCGGGGGAAGCACGGCGCGCTGACGAGGCCGCGAGCGAGACGCGACGCGCAGACTTCGAGCGCCAGCGCGCGAGCGCAACGGGAGACCTGTCGGCGCACTTCGCCGAAGCGACGTTCAACGGCGTGACGTATCGGCTGCGCGCGGGCGTGACGGAGATGGAGGAGTTCGAAGGGCGTAGCCCCGTCGTGACGCGCCTTTCGCGGTTCACCACACCCGTGGTCTCTGACGTGATGGAGTACGACGCGCCGGGGCAGAAGCCGCGCCGAAGCCTTGGGCTGTCGGTGATGTTCGATGGCGAGGCGGCGCCGTTTCCCGCAGTGACCGTGCCGGTGGCGGACCT
>CAZJJQ010000339.1:1555-2824 GCA_964546345.1 uncultured Planctomycetales bacterium | reverse complement strand
CGCGAAGGGCATCTCGCGGGTGCTGGCGGCGTGCGGCAACGTGCTGGTAGGCACCGACGACCTCAAGACGTCGGGCGTCACCCGCACCGACGAGAAGAACTTCAAGCTGTACGAGGCCGTGACGAGGGCGCACTTCAACCGCTCGTCGCGCCGCATCCTCACGGTCGACCAGGAGCTCCGACAGGTGCCACCCACGCGCTGCACGCTCCTGTCGACGGGCGAGACCTTCCCCCGCGGGCACTCGACGCGCGACCGCGTGGTGAGTGTCGAGCTCGACGCGCGACCGATGGTGCCGCGGGAGCTCGCGGTGGCGGCGCGGGAGGGTCTCCTGGCGCGGGCGATGGGGCCCTACATCGTCCGGTGCCTCAGGCAGCGCTCGGACGCCGCCGTCGGGCGGCGTGAGGCCGCCGCAGCGGAGGCATGGGGACTCGGGTCGGATGACCGGGGCGCGGCGCTCTTCGGGGCGCTGGCGCTGGGCCTGGACGGCTTCTTCGAGTACCTCGAAGCCAACGGCTGCAAGACGGTGGAGCCGCGGCGCGAGAAGGCCCGGGCGGTGCTGAAGGCCGTGGCGAGGGAGACCGCGGCGACGACCGAGCAGGAGGACCCAGCGCGCCTCTTCTGCCGCCTGCTCGGGGAGGCGTTCCGGTCGGGCCTCGCGCACGTGGCCCGCGTGGCGCCGAGCGGGGAGCCGACGGAGCCTTCATCGTCACCGCCGGCGTGGGGGTGGCGGCGTCGCAACGGGGAGTGGGAGCCCCTCGGGCCGCGCATCGGGCGCCTGGAGGACGGGCGCGGTGGCGAGGTGCTCATCGACCCGGGGCCCGCGATGGCCGTGGCTCGGCAGCTCGCGCAGCGCGACGGGAGCCCGCTGGCCCTCGACCGTGACGGCCTGGGGCGATCGCTTCGGGCGGCTGGACTCCTGACGCGCGTCGACGAGGATCGACGCACGATCACGGTACGCGTGAGGGTCGGCTACGGCATCCGCCCGCCCCATCTCGCGGTGCGGCGTTCTGCCATGGACATGGAGGAGGATGGTGCGGCGGAGAAGCCGCAGGAAACGGAGGCCGCTGAAGGCGTCGTGGATGAACTTCCGCCAGACATGCAATTCTGAACCAGCACTGTCGGAGGGTGGGTCGGCATTTCAGGGATGCCGGGCCAGGGTCAGGGCCGCAAAAAAGGTGTTTGAGGGTGGGTCGGCATTTTCGCGAAACAACACATACATACTGGAGCGCTCATGAAAAAAAAGAAGGACAGGCACGAGTGGGGGGCAGG
>CAZJJQ010000339.1:0-1455 GCA_964546345.1 uncultured Planctomycetales bacterium | reverse complement strand
CTTCTCTTCCGCGGCGGATCGCTACACGCGCGAGGCATCGCGATGAAATGCCGACCCACCCCCCGCAAACGCCTTTTTTCTAGCCCTTACCCTGGCCCGGCTACGCCTATTTATCATGCTGACCCACCTACCTACAGGGGGCCGAAAACATCACGAATCACCGCGCAAAGGTGGGTCGGCACGATGCCGGGCCAGGGTGGCGTGTCGGCGAATGTCACCCACGAGAATGCCTCGAAAACAAGGCGTTTCGTGGTGGGTCGGCAGGTGTCGTCATGGCGCTGAAAGTGTCGCGACAGACCGCGGAGGTGTTCGCTCGCATGCTCCCGCCGGAGGAGCGGGCGCAGTACCTCGCGCAGCACAAGGCCCCCGACAGCGTCCGCGTGGCGGCTGGGAGGGCCGCGGACGCGATCGGCAGGGCGTGGGAGAAGTGGCTCCGCGAGCAGCACGCCGCGGCGCGGGAAGCGGGCATCGCCGTGGTGCGGAAGGTCGGGCCTCCGATCGAGCGGACGGGCCCCGGCGGCGAGACGATCAAGGTCGTGGGCTTCGGGCCTGCGGACTTCCAGGGCGTCATCCGCGCGGGCGACGGGAGCCACTGGAAGCCACTGGCGATCGAGGCGAAGAGCTACGAGGGACGCCTCCAGCGCCACGAGATCGCGGAGCACCAGCGGGCCGACCTGGAGATGATCGACCGCGTGGGTGGCGTGGCCCTCGTGGCGATCGAACTGCACGACGAGGCCGGGGTGTCGCTCGGGACGTGGGCGCTGCCTTGGCCGGAGCTCGAGACGCGGTGGCGGGTGACCACGCGGTCGAAGCCCGGCGGATCAGGGAAGGTGGAGTCGCGGAGCGTCGGGCCGGAGGAGCTTCGAGGGTGGGAAGCGCAGGGGCTGTACCTCGGGAGGTTCGCGAGATGATGGAGAGCGAGCACGGACGGGCGCGGACGGGCGCAGGCTGCGACGACTGCGACGAGGCGCAACGCAGGGCGACAACCGGACTCGTCGTCTGCGTCTGCGGGCGAGCGCACGGCCCCGACGACGCGCGGTGGCCGCGGGAGACGCCGGAGCCCATCACCGCGGTGCGTCCTCGCCCTGGCCTCGACCTGCCCGTGGGCACCGTGCCTGCGCCCAGGCGCCCGCCGCAGCGCCTCGACCGCGACTCCGACGAGGTGGCGCGGGTACGTCGGCTGCTCGCCGAGCTCCGCCCGCACGGCCCTGGCCCCGCGGAGCCCCTCGACGGCGCCCAGGAGGGCCGCGGCGCCTCCCTGACGCCCAGGACGACGGCACGGGCGCCGTGGGACGTGGCAGCGCCCGCGGGGGCCTTCCTGCGCGACGTGGCGGGGGACGCTGCGACCACGGTGGTGCGCCGCATCGAGCAGGCGACCACCGCGTCGCCTCGGGCGGGGGCTGCGCTCGCCTGGCTGCGGCGGTCGGGCACCCTGGCGCACGGCTACGAGGTGCT
>CAZJJQ010000338.1:0-5020 GCA_964546345.1 uncultured Planctomycetales bacterium | reverse complement strand
AGCCCCGAAAGCGAGCCCGTACGTCCCGACGGAGATTCCTTCACAGTCCCTCAGTCCTCGAAGGGGTCCTTGCCGAAGTCGAGGGGGCGATCGACGCCGGCGCCGAGGAGGATCCCGAGGGCGAGGAACGAGGTGAGCAGGCTGCTGCCCCCGCTCGAGAAGAAGGGGAAGGTCACGCCGACCACGGGGAGGAGGCCGACGGTCATGGCGGCGTTCACGACGAACTGCGCCGCGAAGAGGGCGAAGACCCCCACCCCGAGCATGCGGGCGCTCGGGTCCCGCAGGCGCGCGGTGGCGCCGAGCAGGGTGCCTAGGAAGAGCAGGACCAGCAGGAAGAGGAGCGTGACGCCGAGGAAGCCGAACCGCGCGGCGAAGACGGGGAAGATGAAGTCGGTGTGGCGCTCGGGGAGGAACCGCACGGCCTCGGAGGCGCCGCCCTCCTCGGCGGGTGCGCCCGTGAGGCCGCCGAGCCCCACGGCGGTCTTGCCCATGTGGAGCTGGTGGCTCTGCGACTTGCGCAGCTGGGCCGCCTGGGCCGAGTTCCCGTGCTCGACGAGGAACGCGAGGATGCGGTCCTTCTGGTAGTCCTTGAGGACGCCCGGGACGAAGAAGAGGAGCACGCCGAGCGCGAGCCCGCCCGCGGCGACCAGCAGGAGGTGCTTCATCCGCGCCCCGGCCGCGTAGAGCTGGAGGAAGAGGATGGGCACGAAGAGGAGCGCCGTCCCGAGGTCGGGCTGCTTCATCACCAGCGCCGCGGGGATCGCGGTGAGCACGAGGGGCACGACGACGCCGGACCAGCGCTTGTGGTCGCGGTCGTAGCGGATGCGGCCGGCGAGCATCACGATGAGGAGGACCTTCATGAACTCGGACGGCTGCGCGTTGAAGGCCCCGATGCGGATCCAGCGGCCCGCGCTCTGCCCGGTGCCGACCTTGAGCACGAGGGCGAGGCCCAGGAGCCCCAGGACGTAGAGGACGGGCCCGAGCTGGATCAGGCGCTGGTACGGCACCGCGAGCACGAGCAGCGCGGCGCTGGCCCCCACCACGGCCCATCGCAGCTGGAGCCATGCCCAGGCGCGCGTGTGGCCCTCCGCCGCCGTGGCGATGGTGGTGAGGCCCAGGCCGGTCAGCGCGATCGCGAGGACGAACGGGCCCCAGCCGACCTGCTTCAGGCGCTCGCCGTAGGTCACCGGGACCACCACCACGACAGGAACCGCGCGACCGCCGGGGCGGCGGCGTCGCCCCCCCCTCCCCGGTCCCGCGCGTGCAGGACCATGGCGAAGGCGACGGGACGGTGGCCGGGCTTCTCGGCGTAGCCGACGAACCAGAGATGCCAGGGCTTCACCGGCTCCTCGGGGTCGATCACGCCGGGCTCGCCCACGGCCGTCTCGACGCCCCAGTCCTTCCTCCCGGTGACCTCGGCCGTCCCCGTCTTGCCGTAGACGGCGACGTCCTCGAGCCCGGGGAGGCCGTCGAAGCGCCCCTTCGCCGTGCCCGTGCGGACCACCGCCCGCATGCCGGTGCGCATGCGCCGGAGCGTCCCCGGGTCGAGGGCCACCTCCACCCCGCCGCCCTTGACGGGCACCTCCCCCACCGAGGCTGCCAGGCGGGGCAGGGGCAGCAGGTGCCCGTTCTGGAGCAGGGCGGCCACGCGGACCATCTGGAGGGGGGTCGCGGTCATGCCTTGACCGATGGACACCTGGCGGATGCGCCCCCGGTCGAGCGCCGCGGGGTAGAGCCCGCGCGAGGCCGCGAGGTCGGAGGCGGGAGGCTCGCCGATTCCGAGGCGACGCCTCCACGTCTGGAACAGCTCGCGGTGCTGCGCGAAGTGCTCGGACGTGCTCGACATGTCGGCGAAGAAGCGGTTGCAGGAGTGCTCCTCGGCCGACTCGAGGGCCACGGGGTTCGGGTGGTCGTGGGAGCAGCGGGGGTAGTCGTTGAGGCTGCGTCGCCGCCTCCCGGCGCACCAGTAGTCCTCGGCGAGGGGGTGCCCCGACTCGAGCAGCGTGATCCCGGTCACGAGCTTCAGGCAGCTGCCGGGCTCGACCGCGAGCTTCGCGACGCGGGAGTAGGCGAGCGCGGGCCGCACCGTCGTGACGAACGCCACGGCCTCCCCGAGCCCCTCCCGGCGGGCCGCCTCCTCCGCGGCATCCTCGTCGTCGAGGGCGGTCGAGACGTCGCGCAGGCTCTCGTTGGGGTCGTAGGTCGGCGCCTCCGCCCAGGCGAGGATCGCGCCGGTCTCCGCGTCCATCATCACGAAGCCGCCGGAGGCGGGCCCCCCGGGCATGAAGCCCTGGTCGGTCGCCACCGAGCGCAGCTCGGCGGTGGCGCGCTCGCAGGCCTCAGCGGTGAGGTGGAGCCGCACGTCGTCGCCGCGCACGGGAGGGCTCACCACCCGGCGGACCGTGAAGTCGCCGTCCTCGTCGCGTTCGTTCACGATGCGCCCCGGGCTCCCGCGCAGGCGATCGTCGTACCAGCCCTCGAGGCCGCAGCGGCCGACGCGGTCGTCGGGGAGCACGGCGTCGGCGCCGAACTCCTCCTGGAAGCGGCGCAGCTCGTCCCGGCTGTGGAAGGCCTGCGTGTACCCGAGGAGCTGCGCGACGAGGGATCGGTTCGGATACGTCCGCTCGGTGCTCGGCTCGGCGCGGAAGCCCCGGTACCGACCGTCCTTGTCCAGCTCGAGGAGCCGCTCCGCGTCGGCCTCGAGGCGGCGCACCGGCACCTCGAGCCCGGACGGGAGCCGGAAGCTCTTGAACGGCGTCATGCGGCTGTACAGGTCGGTCCGCTTGTACTTGCGAAGGTCCTCCACGGCGAACTCGTGCTCCTCGAGGGCCCCCGCGAGCTCCTCCAGCACGAGCGACGGCGCGACGCCTCGGTGCTTCGCGACGTTCTCCACCGCCGTCTCGCCCGCGAGCCCGAGGGCGGTGTCGGCCACCCACACCTCCACCCGCTCGAGCAGGGCCGCCATCCGGTCGTCGGCGGCCGCAGCCAGGGTGCCGGGAGGCAGATGCAGCTCCTCCTCGAGCGGCGCGAGGTCCTGCTCCGGCAGCGGCTCGAAGGCGTCGCGTCTGGCGCCGCACGAGCAGCTCCGGGGCGGGACGGACGGGCGCTCCGGGTGGTCGCTCCACCTCGGCGACCGCACGAAGGCCACGGTCCCGCAGGCCCTGCACCGGAACCTCTCGCGGCTGGCCCACTCTCCCGGGTGGAACACCAGCTGCACGATGGAGGTGTCCACCGCCATCGGCTTCCCGTCCGCGTCCAGGATGCGTCCGCGGGGCCCTCCCACCTGGTACGAGCGGCGCCGCAGCTTCTCCGCCTCCTCCTTCCACGTCTGCGCGGAGATCACCTGGAGCTCGAACACCCGCACCCAGATCCCGAGCAGCGCGAGGGCCACGAGCGCGAAGAGCACCTTCAGCCTACGGTGAAACCCCACGACGCCTCCCCGCCAGATCGTCGAGCGCCCCCGTGCGGTCGAGGAGCCCGAGCAGCGGCGCCGAGAAGACCGCGGTCCACAGCCCGATGGGAAGGCCGGCCACGAAGTCGGAGAGGGCAGGCACGGAGCTCGCCACCGGGATCGATCGCACCAGGTAGATCGCGTGCCCCAGCGCTCCCGCGCCGGCGATCGCGACGGCCCTGGTGACGCCCCTCACCTGCCCGGCCCGCTCCCGACCGCTGGAGAGCAGGAACGCCACCGTGCCCAGGACGAACATGTGGGTGCCGAGGGGATCGAGCGACGCGCAGTCCTTGAGCGCCCCGAGGCCCACGGCCCACGGCACCGCCTCGTACCCCCGTCCGCGCAGGGCCAGATACGCCGCGAGCGCCAGGAACAGGTCCGGCGGGTGCCGATCGATCGAGAGCACGTGCGGCGCAGCGTCGGGGACGGCCGCGGAGACCAGCGCGAGGGCGAGGAGGACGATGGGGCCCATCGGGGGTGCGCGGGCCGGGTCGGGTCAGCGCGCCGGCAGGAGGACCAGCACGGTCGTGCTCGCCTCCAGATCGAAGAGGGGGCGCATCCGGACGTCGCGCAGGGTCTCGAGCTCGAGGTCGTCGGCCTCGATCACGCGCCCGACGACGAGGCCGTCGGGCACCTTCTCGCTCCCGTTGCTCGTCAGGACCGGGTCGTCGCGGCGGACCGTGAACCCCGGCAGGACACGCACGTTCCGTAGGGCCAGGGCGTCGTCGTCGCCGCCGCGGAGGTAGGCGCCCGCGCGCTGGCCCTCCTGCGAGCGCACGCAGACCTCCAGGCGGAACGCCGGGTCGGTGACGAGCTGCACGCGGGCCGCGTGCTCGTCCACGCGCTGGACGAGGCCGACGAGGCGCGAGCCCTGGACGACGGCGAGGCCCTCCACGACCCCGTCGGCGGTGCCGCGGTCGATGAGGATGCTCCGACGCTTGGACGAGGCGTCCTTGGCGCGGAGGATGCGAGCTTCGAGAGCGACCGGAAGCCGCCCGACGCCGGCGAGCGTGTCCCTCAGACTCTGTCGCTGGACCAGCTCGTCGAGGAGCCGGTAGTAGGACTCGCGCTGCTCGAGGGCGATCACCTCGAGGTCCTTCTCGCGCTGCGTGCCTGCGCCCCCCACGGGCGCGACGCGCCACGCGTGCGGGTTGCCGAAGCCGAGCCGGCTCGTCCAGTTGAGCCAGCCGTCGAGGCTCCCTTCGAGGCCGGGGAACCCCTCGGGCCTGAGCACGGGGAGCGCAAACAGGGCGACGAGCACGGCGGACCAGGCGTGCCGCGAGCGAAGTCTCATGGGAACCGCCCGGGGTCATCGACCCCACGGACTGGGGCTCTACGAAGCATGTACCCCAACCGCTTGAATTGAACGCCCGCCTCACGGCCTCGTCAAGCGCCATCTGGGAACGGGGGGGCGGCGGGGGCCTGGGCCGGCTGCGCTCCGCTCTGCGTCAGCCCCCCCGCCGCCCGCCGACCGCTCTCCCCCGCAGTTCCCCTCCGCTCTCCGACCGCGCTCCTCGCTCCGCTCTTCGACCGCGCTCCGCCAGGGCCCCCCCCGCCGCACGCCTACCG
>CAZJJQ010000337.1:0-5027 GCA_964546345.1 uncultured Planctomycetales bacterium | reverse complement strand
AGCCTCCGAAATCGAGCCCGATCGGTCGGGAGCGCATCTCCCCCGCATCGGGGGGCACGTGACGCGTCCGGCGATTTCTTCACAGCCTCTCGGAGGTTGGGGTCCAACGCCCGCGCCTGCGCGTTCTACGAGAGGGAGGGCCGGCGGCCGCTCGGCGCGGAGACGCGCAAGCCCTACCGGGACGTGCTCCACGACGAAGGACGTCGCCGCACGCCGGTGTAGGCTCCGCCCATCGACGGACGGAGTCGGGCTCCGCGCCATCGGGAGGACCCATGTCGCCGCACAGTGCATCCCGGCGCGGTTCCCATCGGTGTTCGCAAGTCGGCGGGCGGCGGGGGCCGGCCTCCTGGCTGCTCCTCCTCACCCTCGCGGGCGCGCTCTCGTCCCTCGCGGGCGCGCCGATCCCGCGGGTGAGCGCCGGCGAGCCCGAGGCGCCCCGGGAGGGCGACGTCCTCCCCGCGACGATCGAGCAGCTCGAGCCCGCGCTCACGAGGCGGGGCGACCTCGCCGTACCGAACGGTGGTGACTGGGTCCGGTTCGTCTACCGGGCGCTCCCGCGCCGACGCTTCACGGCGGGCCGGTGGACGGCGGACCCCGAGGTGCGCGCGGTCCACCTCTTCTTCACGGAGCAGGACGGCAAGGGCGGGGTGCGCCCCGCGTCCGACGCCCGCATGGCCGTGGGAGGCCATCCGCTCCCCGAGGGCGACCCCGCAGCGCCGCCGCGCGGACCCGCCCCCGGTCCGGGGGTGGGCGGCGGCATCGCGCGCTGGACGGCGACCTGGTCGAGGTGGGAGGGGGGGACGCTCGTGACCTTCTCCGCGCCCTCGTCGAATCGGGTCGACGACGCGCCGCCCTCCGCTTCCGCCGGCGTTCCGGACGATCCCGATCCCCGCGCGATGCCCGTGACGGGCGTGACCTTCGGGCTGCGGGCTCGACGTCGGGCCGTCTCTCCGGAAGACGTCCCCGACGTCTACACGGCGTCCTTCGCGTTCACGAGGACGAACGGCCCCCCCGACTACCCCGTCCGCGGGGGCGCCGGGGCCTCGACGCGCCCCGCCTTCGACCTGGGCACGGACGCCGGCGGCCCGAACACGCCGCACTGGCTCGCCCGGGTCGCGCGGCCGGCTCCGCCGGGCCACGAGATCGCGTTCCAGCTCCCCCCGATCGAGGCGCCGATCGAGCCGCGACTCGTCGAGGTCGAAAGAGCCCCGCTCGTCCTGGTACCCGGCGGTCCCTCCGTGGCCCTGCGGGTGCCGCGCGTGTACGCGGGCTCGGGGTACCGCGTGCATCTCTCGGCGGATCCGGCGACCCTCCGCGCGCCAGAGGACGGGCACGGGCTCGCCTTCGATCCCGGCGCTCCGGAGGGGCCGACGGGCCGGGGCCTCGCCATCGCGCCCCGGGAAGGCGTGTTCTTCCCGACTCAGGCGTTCGAGACGGTGACCCTCTCGAGGGCCTCCTCGCCCGCGCCTCAGGCTCCGGGGGACCTGTGGCTCGTGGTCGAGCACCTCGAGGCGCCGGGGCAGCGGATGCCGACCGATCCGTGGCGCATCGCCTCGTCGCCTCCGGTGCGCGTGTTCCTCGGCGTCTCGGCGGACGACTGGGACGGGGACGGGGCGGCGAACGCCCTCGATTCGATGCCGCTCGACGCGACGAAGCGGTAGCGCGGTCCGGCGGGCTCTCGCGGCGGACGGGGGGCGCAGGGGGGCGGCTCCGGCCCCCGCCGCCCCCCTCCTCCGCTCCGCGTCTGCGCCCGTCCCGTCCTACCTGCCCTTCGGCGGCGTCTTGGGCGCCGGCGCCTTCGGAGGCGTCTTCGGCTTGTCGCCGGGCTTGTCCGAGGCCTTGTCCGCGGGCGCGCCGCCCACGGTGGCGCGGCACCAGGCGACGACGCGCGTGCCCAGCTCGTCCACGGTGCAGCCCACGGCCGCCAGCAGCTTGTCGGGGTCGCAGTCTCCCGCGTAGTGGTCGTAGAGATAGGAGAAGAGGGCCGGGCGGTACTTGCCGCCTTCGGCGAGATAGAGGTACGCGGTCAGGGCGGACGACTGGGCGTAGTAGACGTTTCCCTTCGAGAGCCGCGAGCCGGGGCCCATCCGCCAGCGCAGGGGCACCTTCACCTCGCTCTCGCCGAGCAGCGTGTACGCCTGCCGCTGGGGCGCGTGGAGGATCAGCGTCCAGGGCAGGACCGAGGCGGCGGGCAGCCCCCCGACGATGTCGGCGTACTCGGCCTTCGGGTTGGCCGCCAGGGCCTTGCCGGGCGTCGTCTCGTAGTCCCAGTCCTTCACGAAGTCCGCGATGCCCTCCACGATGAAGTAGCCCGGTCCGCCGGCCGCGTCGCCGAGCGACTCACCCTCGGTGCGCCGCGGACGGCGGCGTCCCACCCAGTGGTGCGTCAGCTCGTGGGCGTAGGTGCGCAGGACCGACCCGTCGTCGCCGCCGGTGGGGAAGTAGATGCGGGTCACGTTCGCGCTGGGCGAGTAGTGCCCCGCCGACTTCTCGAGCCCACCCCACCCGCCGCCCGGAGGCGCCTGCTTGCCCCCCGCGCCCTGGCTCAGGTACTCGGTCTTGTTGGGGAAGAGGTGGAGGACGAGGATCTCCTCGTCGGGCAGCTTCGGGCCCAGGGAGGCGAAGGCCTCGTCGAGCGCGTCGGACACGATGCGGCCGAGCTGCAGGCAGCGGGTGATCGCGCTCGGGTGCTCCGGCGGGGACACGACGAGCAGGGGCCCGTTCTGGAAGCCCACCACGTCGTCGCGCCAGCCGCTGCGGGCCTTCTCGAGGGCCTCTCCGACGGCCGACGGCACGTCGTCGGGGATGCGGACGCCCGGCCCGAAGATGCGGACGACGGGGTCGTTCGCGGTCAGCTCGAGGAAGTCGAGCCACTCGCCGAGATCCGAGATGCCCTTCGGCGACAGTCCTTTCGGCAGGCGCTCGCGGACCCAGGTGGTGGCGCCGCCGTGGTAGGGCGAACGCTCCACGGCGGCGCGGACCAGCGCGGTGCCGTACGCGACGGGGGCCTCCTTCGGGAGGGAGGCCGCCGCGGCCACCAGGACGTCCAGGCCCTTGGCGAGCACGGCCTTGAGGCCCCTCTCCACCTCGGCCGCCTTTTCCTCGGCGCGGTCGCCGCCCTTCGCCTCCAGGGCCGCCACCTCCTGCTCGTGCGCGCCGAGCTCGGCCGGGGTCGCGCCGCACTCGGCCGCCAAGGACTGGACCTTGCGCGCGAGCGCGGCGTCCCCGGACGCGACGGCGGAGGGCACGAGGGCGAGGACGTCCCGCAGCGACTCCGCCCGCCCGACGGCCGCGACGGCGTTCGCGGCGTCTTCCGGGCGGCTCGCGAGCAAGAGACGGCGCGGCTCGCCGTCGGAGAGGAGGGCGCGCACGGCCGTCAGCGGCCAAGTACCCGCGTCTCCCGGCGCTCCCGCGCACGTGAGCCCTCCCGTCTTCGGGTCGAGCGTGAACGCGCCCCGTACCACGCGTCCGTCGTCGAGCGCCGCCCGACCCGCCGCGAGCGAGGCGGGCGCGCCGCCCTCGGGGGCGAAGAGGCGGAGGGGCGGCGGCGGCGTGGTGGCACGCTGGGCCCTCCAGCAGGTGACGCGGCTCCGCGTCTCCGTCACGAGCAGGCGTTCGTGCAGGGGGATCGTGCGGCCGACGCTCGGCACGGTCTCCGCGCGGACCACCTCCAGGGAGTCGGCGTCGAACACGCGTCCGCCGAGGAGCACGTGATCGCCGGCGGCGGTGGGGGCCACCTTCGTGGACAGGAACTCCGCGTGCCGCTCCGAGGTGGCCAGCGCCTCGTCGGGGTCGAAGCCCAGGTCTCCCCCTCCCCACATGGCGAGCACGAGCCTCCCGTCGCCCTGCCCGACGGCCGCGACCCACGAGCGCCCGACGCAGGTGACGCCGGAGGGCAGCAGAAGACTGCGTCGGGCCTCGAAGGCGCCGTTGCCCTCGAGGACGTACCGGCACGTGTCGGCCTCCCCGCCGTCCCCTGGGAACTTCGCCCCCAGGCACACGAGCACGTCCGCGTGGCCCACCAGCACGCGCGACGTGCGGGCGTCCGCGGCGGCCGGGAGCTTCGCCTCGCGGCGGATCGAGCCGTCCTGGCGATCCACCTCGAGGAACCGCGTGCCCGTCGCCACGAAGACGGACCGGTCGCGCACCGACGGCCGCGGGTACTCCGTGACGGGCCCCGCCGGGCCCTTCCCCTTCGGCGCGGTGGCGCCGGGCACGATCACGCCCTCGACCTTGACCGCCGCGCCCCCGGCCGCGCGCGGCCGTGGCACCGAAGGTCAGGCGCGTCAGCGCGCCATCGACGACCAGGTACGCCTCGTCCCGCAGCACGGTGGCGGGACCGACACCCGACTTCGCCGTGAACGTCCACCGCGGGACGAGGGCCTTCTCGCCGACGGAGAACCCCTGTAATACCCTCGGCGACGTGCGCAGCACGATGCGCCCCTCGAGGAGGCAGGGGGCGAGCGGGAGCGCGGTGTCGAACGTCTGGCGGAAGCGTTCGGCGCCGGTCGCGAGAGAGAGCACGTGGAGCGTGCGCTTCGTCCCGCTGCGTCCCACGACGAAGACGCGGTCCTTCCACGCGAGCGGGTCCCCCTCGACGTCGCCCGTGGCGTCGAACTTCCACGCCTGCTCGCGCAGGCCCGAGAGCGCCGGCGTCTCGGTCGCGCCCGTGCGCGCGGGACACCCGTCGTCCTGGGCCCACGTGTCCCGGCCCGCCCGGCCACCTTCGGTCCACGCGATCGAAGAGACGCTGCGGTCGCCGCCGGCGTGCGCGGACCGCCACGGAGGGGCCCCCAGGGCCGCCGCCACCGCGCCGAGGAGCAGGCCCCGGCGAACCAGCATCCGGCGTGATCCCATGCGTCGCATCCTCCCTCCGGTGCGCTGCGAGCGTGTGAAGAACCCGTCGAGTGCGTCACGGGCCACCCCCATGCGGGGGGGGCCATGACGCCTCCTACGATTTCTTCACAGCCTCTCAGGGATTGTGAAGTAATCGCCGTCGGGACGTACGGGCTCGCTTTCGGGGCTCG
>CAZJJQ010000336.1:0-5035 GCA_964546345.1 uncultured Planctomycetales bacterium | reverse complement strand
CGGGCCGCAGGCGCGGCCCCAACCTCGTCCCCTTCATGAAGAGGTCGGGCTAGGGCGGGGGAGGCGTCGCGGCGGGCTCGGCCAGCAGCGCCAGCAGCGTCGGCCCGTAGCGCAGGGCGCGCTTGCGGCCCACGTCGGGGATCGCGGCCATCGCCTCGAGATCGGCGGGCGGCGCCTCCACCAGGGCCATCATCCCGGGGTTGGGCAGCACCACGACGTTCTGCACCCCGCGGCGGACGGCCTCCTCGGTGCGCCAGCGGCGGATGCGCTCCTCGCGGCGTCGCAGCAGGTCGGCGCGTGCGGCCTCCTCGGGCGTGCGACGCACGCGGACGGGCGGCGGCGGGGCCTCCCCGCGCTCGAAGGCCTCGACGCCGCCGTGCACCGCCTCGAGGAGCGACGGTCCGTCCCCCGCGCGGATCACCCCGCGCGTGCCGGGCGTGCGCTCGAGGCCCGCGAGGTCGCTCGGCGGACGGGTGGCCAGCTCGAGCAGGGCCTCGTTGGCGAGCACCTTGAAGCGCGGGACGTCGTGCGTGCGCGCGCGACCCTCCCGCCACGCGAACGCATCCTTGAGCACCGCGCGCCCCCGCGCGTCGAGCTACACCGCGCCCATCAGGCCGCGCCAGGCCTCGGCGTCGTCGCGCCACGGCGCCCCCTGCCGCCCCGCGAGCCGGCGGAACTCGATCTCGGCCTCCTCGACGAGGTCGGCCTCGCGGAGGCGGGCGTCGAGGCGGTCGTGGAGGCCCAGCAGGTAGGTGGTGTCGCCGCGGAGGTAGCGCACCAGCTCGGGGGTGAAGGGGCGTCGGCGCCAGTCGGCGGTCTGGTGCTGCTTCGAGAGGACCACGCCGTAGGCCGACTCGACCAGGGCCGCGAGGCCCACGCGCGGCTCGCCGAGGAGCGTCGCCGCGATCATGGTGTCGAAGACGCGGCGGAACCGGAAGCCGTGGTCGCGGGACAGGATCGAGATGTCGTAGTCGCCGCCGTGCATGACGAGGAGCGCGTCCTCGCGCTCGGCGAGGGCCCGCAGGGGCGAGAGGTCGCGGACCGCGAGGGGGTCGAGGATCGCGTCCACGCCCGGCGCCGAGACCTGGACGACGCAGACCTGCTCGCGGAACGCGTGCAGCGAGTCCGCCTCCGTGTCGAGGGCGATGCGGGGCTCGCCCTCGAGGCGCGCGACGAGGCGCGCGAGGCCCTCCGCCGTGTCCACGAGGAGCGGCGGCGGGGCGTCGTCGGCGTGCGTCAAGGGGCGTCCTCGTCGAGCAGCGTCTCGTCCTTCGAGAAGATGCGGAAGTAGCCGACGGCGGTCCGCCGCTCCGCGGCGGGGTCCTCGGCCAGCGCGATCGCCTTGCGGAGCGAGGTCGCGGCCGACGTCACGTCGTCCCGGCGGAGCTCGAACCAGCCCCGGACGCGCCAGGCGACCGCCTCGTTCGGGATCAGCGTCGTCGCCTCGCGCGCGGCGTCGAGCCCCCGCTTCGCCTCCCGGTCCACGTACCGCAGGGCGAGCTCGACCTGCTCGAACCCGCGCCGTCGATCGAGCTCGCGGCGGGTGCGGGCCACGGCGTCGGCCGCGGTCTGCACGTTGGGGCCGTCCTCGGAGAGCTCGTTCTCGAGCTCCTCGAGCCGACGCAGGGCCTCGCGGTCCTCGAGGGTGCCCGGGTCCTTGCGGAGGGCGTCCCGCGCGCGCGCCTGGAGGGCGCGGGTGGGGCTGGCGGTCATGGTGAGCAGGGCGCGGGCGTGCTGGTAGCCGGTGCCCGGCGGGAACGGGACTCCCTGCGCCTCGAGGGCCTTCGTGAAGGCCTCGTCCGCGCGGACGGCCTCGCCGTTCGTGATCAGGGCGCGCGCGTGGATCGCCCAGATGCGCCCGTCGTCGGGGAACGCGGCCGTCGCCACCTCGCCCTCGCGGATGGCCTCGGAGAGGCGGTTCGTGTCCACGAGCACGGTGAGCCGCGCGAGCGCGACCTCCGCGTCCTTCGGATCGAGCTCGCGCGCCGCGAGCAGCAGGTCCGCGGCGCGCGCGGCCATGTCCTTCCGCACCGTGGCGTCCGTGGACGCGTTGCGCCACGCGTACATCGCCTCCTCGGCCCTCGCGAGGCGCCCGTCCACGCCCCCGTCGAACGGCACCGACCGCAGGAACCGGCGCGCGTCCTCGAGGCTGCCCACGTCGAGGATGCGCCGGGCGGTCTTCGCGAGGACCCGGTCGCGCGCGGCCCGGTCGGGGATCATCCGCTCGAAGCCCGGCGGGAAGGCGGCGCGCAGGTCCGAGAAGATCGCCTCCTTCTCCTTCCAGGCGTCCTCGATGCGCGTGAAGCGGATCTCCGCGAGCCCGAGCTCGAGCAGCGGGAGGTCGTCGGTCGAGGGGAGCCGGTCGGGGGGCAGGAAGCGGCCGAGGGCGTCGCCGTCGAGCATCACGCGGCGCAGCAGGTCCTCGGGGCCCTCGATGCCCGCGGCCCGGGCGCGCGTGCCCGCCGGCGAGTCGGCGAGCGCCTTCCGCCAGCCCGGCACGTCGATCGTCGCGTCGCCGGTGAAGCCGATCAGGATCACCTCGTCGTTGTAGAGGAGCACCCACGAGCTCGGGAACGCCTCGTACCAGCTCTTGAGCGCGGTCTGGAACAGCTCGCGCGTCATGTTGAAGATGTTGAGCCACTGGGCGAAGACGCCGTCCTTGCGCAGCGCGCTCCGGGCCAGCCGGTACGCCTCCCGCGTGAAGAGGTGGCCCGCGCCCGGGACCCACGGGTGGCTCGGCTGCGACACGATGAGGTCGTAGCCGCCGCCCACCCGCGCGGCCTCGCGGAGCAGGAGGCGTCCGTCGGTGACCTTGAGCGTCGCGTTGGGGGCCCGACGCACGAGCAGCGGCCCGCCTCGGTACTCCTCCGTCACGTCGAGGACCGCGGGCTCCAGCTCGGCGACGTCCGTGCGGACACCCGTCGAGATCATGGCCTCCGCGGTCCATCCGGCGCCGTGCCCGATCACCAGGGCGTCCTTCGCCGTGGGGTGGAGCAGCCAGGGGAACAGCGCGAGCGCCACCTCGGTCTCCGAGCCCGTGTCGGGCTCGTGGGGCTGGATGCGGGACTCGGAGAGCCCTCCCTGGCGCAGGCGCACGTACCCTCGCTCCTCGAGGAGGCCCACCGAGCTCATGACGCCCTCGCGAGGCAGGATCGGGTCCGCGCCGGGACGTCCCGCCGGGCGCGGGTACGTCCCGCCGATGACGTCGCCGAGCACCGCCATGTCGGCGCGCGAGCGGATGCGGTACGTGGCGTCCCACGAGCCCATCGCCGCGACCTCCGGCAGCGACGGGCCCGCCGCGTCGAGCGTCCGGCCGCTGCCCGGTAGCGCCAGCGCGACCAGCGGGAGGGCCAGCACGGCGGCGGGGATCCACGAGCGCGGACGCGGTGCCAGGAGGACGAGCGCCGACGCCGCCGCGATCCCGAGGCCGCCCAGCGCGGCGAGCGTCCGGGGCCCGCCGATGCCCGGCAGGAGCAGGAACCCGCCGAGGAGGCTGCCGACGACGGTGCCGGCGGTGTTCCAGGCGTAGAGCGGGCCCACCGTGCCCGCGGCGCTCGACGCGCTGCTCGACCGCGCGCGCACGGCGAGCGGGTACGCCGCCGAGAACGCGACCAGCGGCGGCGCGATGCAGAGGCACGCCCCCACGATGCGCGCCGTCCGCAGCGCGTCCCAGCCGGCCTCCCGCACCGCGTTCCACTCGAGGTTCGCGCCCTTCGCCGTCGCGGCCGCGGACGAGCCTTCGCGCAGCGAGAACCACGGCAGGGCCCCGGCGGTCCAGACGGAGAGCACGAGGAGCGCGCCGCCCAGGGCGAGCGCCCAGGCCATGGCGAGGTCGGGGCGGCGCACCTTGTCGGCGAGCCGGCCGCCGAGCGCGCCGCCCACGGCCGTGCCGAGGAGGACGGCCCCGAGGAGGATCGCGAACCCGAACACGTGGATGCCCGTGATCGGCTCGAGCAGTCGGAACCACGCGACCTCGCCGCCGAGCGCCAGGGCTCCGGTCAGGAACAGGGTGATCGCGGGGAGGCGGGCCCGGAGGCCGCCCGGGAGCGCGATCGAGCCCGCGGGGGCGAGAGGCGGCAGGGGAGAGGCGGGGGCCAGGGGGGCGGAGTCGGGGGGCGGCGGGGGCAGGGGGGGCGAGATCGGGCCGGAGTCGGGGCGCGGCGGGGATGGGGGGGGGAAGGTCGGGGCGGAGTCGGGGGGCGGCGGGGGCGTGGCCGCGCTCCCGGCGTGGGAGGCGCCCTCGGCGATCACCAGCAGGAGGGCCGCCAGCAGGTTCCCGGAGGCCGCGAGGCGGAGGGAGGAGGTCTCGCCGAAGCCCGGCAGCAGGTGCCACGTCGCGAGCCAGACGCCCGTGGCGGCCCCGAGCGTGTTCACGCCGTACAGCCAGCCCGTCGCGCGGCCGGCGCGGGCGACGTCCTTCAACGCGCCCCGGACCAGGAAGGGGAGCGTGGCCCCGAGGAACGCCGTCGGGATCACCAGGACGGGCAGCGCGACGACCGCGGCCGGCCACGAGGACCTGCCCGGCTCGAGCCGGAGCAGGTGGAGGACGGCCAGGTGCGCGTCGGGGACGAACGCGAGGACCAGCGGGGAGAGGAAGATGAGGACGCCCGCCGCGGTCTCGCACCACGCGGCCGCCCGGAGCGGGTTGCGGTGCGTCGGCGCGAGGCGCGCGCTGATCGCGGCGCCGATCCCGAGGCCGCCGAGGAAGGCGGCGGAGACGACGGCAAGGGCCTCCGCGGTGGTGCCGACCCCTCGGCCGAGCGAGCGGAACCAGACGACCTCCGCGGCGAGCGCCGCCGTGCCGGAGAGGAAGGCGGCGACGAGCAGGAGCGCGGCCATGGGCGGGGCAGCATACCCTCCCGGGCACGATCGTCGCGGCGCGGGAGTGGACGCGGCGCCCTGGGGGCGGGGCCCGCGCCGCCCCGAGTAGAGTCCCCTCGATGCCCGCCTCATCGCCCGTGGACGGTCCCGGACCACTGCCGCCCACGGGCGCGGGCCCCGTCGGCCCCGGCGAGGCCGCGTCCCCGGGCCACCA
>CAZJJQ010000335.1:0-5044 GCA_964546345.1 uncultured Planctomycetales bacterium | reverse complement strand
CGCGAGGAACGAGGAGGATTGCGTGTTCCCGACACGTTGACGACGAGTGACGACGAGTGACGACGCGAGCGGCCTCGCGCCGCCGGCCGAAGCCGCCGCAGTTGTTCTTGCCCAAGCCCCAAGGGGCGTACGGGGCCACGCAGGCGACTCGCCGTGAGGGGAGGGGCCTACGGCTTCAGCGTGAGGCTGTCGAAGACGCGCTGCATCTCGGCCTGGACGTCGGCGGCCTCGGGGTCTTCCTGTTCGTTGAGTGCGCCGATCCAGGCGTGGACGATCAACGTGCCCCACTCGGTCGGCGAGAGCTCGAGCAGCACCACCCGCCGCCAGATCCTCAAGGCCTTGCCCGGCACCCCCGGGTCGGTCTCGAGGACGACGATCTCCTGGGCCGGCTTCCCGGCCAACGTGGTCGGACCCTTGCGCAGCAGCCGCTTCGCCGCTCCCTTCGCGGCGGCGGCAGCGTTCACCTTCGTGAGGGTCTCGGCCATGTCGTCGATGAAGCTGGCGGCAGCGCGTTTCGGGTCGGCCCTCTGGAAGCTCCGCACCTGGAACACCAGATCGTAGGGGAGCGCCTCCCCGCGCCGGTCGATGCGGAGGAAGGCGCGTTCGTCGCGCTCGCGGAACGACTGGTTCACCTTCCAGGTGCTCGGATGCTGGAGGGAGAAGTCGATGTGCCGCACCTTGTCGTGGGGCCCGTTCCCGGGGGGCGGATTCTCGACGGTCACCCACGTGGGGGTCGCCGGTGCCGCGGCCGGCTTCTTCTCCGAGGACTCGTCGCTGCACCCCCCGCACAGGAGGAGGAGTCCTGCGAGCAGAGTCGAGCGCACGCTCAGGTTCGTCATGAGGCCCTCCGGGTGGGGCGGCTAGTCAAGCCTGAGGAGGCGTCCGTGAGCAAGGGGGCGTTGCCCGCGTCCGGGCGGGAAGCGCCAGGTCTCCGCGCGGTCGCAGGCGCCCCATGGTGCTCACGAGCCGCGGGTGCCCCGCCTGGACGCGCCCGCGCCCGAAGGCCGACGTGGCGTGCTCCACCGCGCCCCCAGCCGGGGATTGCCCGTCGCGAGGACGGCGCGGCCCCCCTACAGTACCGCTCCTCACCACCTTCCCCGCGAGACGAGCATGCACGCGTTCGACCTTCACGTCTTCTCGGTCCTCCCTCGCCTGCCGGGAACCTCGCCGCGGCCCGAGCTGCTCCAGGTGGATCTCCATGCGTTGTTCGACCGCGACCTGCCGCTCAGCCTCCCGCGGTTCTGGCACGACGGGAGTGGCGGGCTGATGCACGTGAACACGACCGTGCACCGAGGACTGGACCTCGAGGTGACGGCGGACCAGATGGCGCTCTTCACGAAGGGCGGCGGCCGGGTCGCGGCCAGCATGGAGGTGCTCCGCCTGCTCGCGGCCGACGGGCGCGAGCTGCCCCGCGGCGGCCTCCTCGCGATCTTCATGGGGGGGATCGGCGTCGATCTCGGCGCCGCGACCTTCGCGTTCGGCGGTCACTCCTTCGGCGTGGCCTACCTCCCGATGAGCGCGACCCACAAGGACATGGCGCACGAGCTCGGGCACGTGTTCGGGCTCGATCACCCCTACGATCTCCGGCTGCCGCCGCCCCTGAAGAACCAGGAGTACGGCGACGTCACCGACATCATGGGCGGGCAGGCCGGGTGGTACACGGTCGATCCCTCCGACCGTCCGTTCGCGCCGACGCAGAACCTGTGGTCCCGCGTCGGGGCCGGGCCCTCGCCCATCTCGTTGTGGCGCTTCCTCCCCGGCTTTCCGGCGATTCCGGACTGGGTGAAGGAGATCGCTCCGGACGCCCCGCCCACCTGGGTGGACCTGCACGCCCTCGAGGGTTCGAGGCCGGGCCCGGTGAAGCTGGTGGTGATGCGCAGCGATCGCGGCGCCGGGTGGTACTCGGTGCAATACAAGGTCCGGCGCGGCTGGGACACGGGGATCTACTCGATCCACCCGGGCATCCCCGGCGTCGTCCAGATTCACGAGCTTCGCGACGTGGTCTGGCCGCTCCCGGACGATACGACGAAGGTCGTGCCGTTGCGGCCGTGTCTCGTGGGCGAGATCATCCCAGGGACGGGCGGGACGGACTGGAGCAACGGACGGCTGTCGGTGCGCGTCCGACAGTTCGGCGACACGCATGCCTCGATTCAGGTCGGCCATTGGCTGGAGGACGCGCGCTCCGTCGTCCTCGACTCGGCCGTGGAGGCCGTGCCGTACCAGACGGAGCCGACGGGCGAGACGGTCGAGATCTCGCGCGTCGGTCCCCGGTGCGGGAAGAAGTCCTACGCGGTCGTGCAGACCTTCTACAACGTGGAGGCCGCCGTGAAGGCGCGGTGGATCGGCTTCCGCGACCCGGTGGTCCGCTTCGAGGTGAACGGCCACCGGCTCGGCGACTGGAAGCGGCCCGCCACGGATCCCAAGGACCGGTCCGGGCTCGAGATCCTGGACGTGGACATGCTGCGTCCGACCTCGTTGGGGAAGGTCGTGGCGGAGCGCGTGCCCCGGAGCGTGGCCTGGGACCTCCATCCCGACGGGCTGCGGCTCATCGCGCCGCAGGACTCCGACGACCCGCGGACGCACGAGGGGCGCTACGAGGTCACCGTGCGGGTGCTCGCATCCGAGAGTCCAGGCAACGACGCCACGGCGGTGGAGGCGACGGAGAAGCTGACGTTCACGACGCGGTCGATCGAGCTTCCTTCCGTGGTCGTCCAGGACCAGGCAGCGTGCCTGCTCCAGCATCTCCACGCCGCGGTGGACGAGAGGCCCCAGATGATGCCGCTCGAGGACCCCGACTGGCAGGTACGGACGGAAGGCCTCGAGGCCATGCTGCTGCGCGATCTCGTGAAGGTCCGTCCCGACGCGATGCGCCTGCTCCGCGCGGGCGCCGCCCAGCTCCCCACCGCATCCCACAGCTGGGCGGAGCTGGCGGCCCTGCTCGGGGTGTCTCCCGAGGTGCTTCGCGAGGCCGCAAGACAGCTTCCCGCACCCCCGTGACCTGCCGGCGGCGAAGTCCCGCCTGATGTCCCGCGCGGGAACTGCCCTCTGGGTCACGGGGGAGCGTCGCGCCCGCTGCGCGCCGAAGGATCTCGGCGACGCAACGTGGCGAACGCGCGGACGCCGGTCCGGGGACCTCGAGGTCGTGCCCCCCTCCCGCTCGGGGCTCCCCCCCCCTCTACGGGGCTCCCGTCGGCACCTGATGGGTTTCTCACCTCGGGGCCCGCTGTCTCTGCGGGCCGAGGGCGAGGAGCGCCCGTGCAGGGCGACCGCGGGACGTCGTCCGCGGAGGTGGCTTGGAGGCGCCGCGCGGAATTGAACCGCGGTACACGGATTTGCAATCCGTTGCCTAGCCACTCGGCCACGGCGCCAGGAGAGGGGGCAGTAAACCCGGCGCCCGGCCGGACGCAAGGTCGGTATCGGCCCCCCGGCGCCGCAGCTTGCGAGCCGCCCCGGTGGACCGGGCGATGCGCCCGCAGGGGATGGAGGACTTCCAGCTGAGCACGTTCGCTCGACCCGCCAGGGGCGGGGGCAACCCATGCGCAGAGAGGCCGCGCCCGGCGTCAGGGGGGCGCGCTCGGAAGCCGTCGAGGCCTTGCTGCTCAGCCGGCAGCCCTTGCGCCTACACAGGGTAGCGCCCTGGCTCCGTACCTGCCCGCCCGCCGCAGCGATGCACCCTCCGATCGAGCCCCCGGCGCGCCGCGCACCGCGCTGCCTCGCGCACCACGGGCAGCCGTCGCGACACGGTCCCCACGCCCGCCGTGCGGTTCCCCCCTCCCCGCCCCCGCCGCCCCCGGCCCTTCCCCCCTGGCTGCTCCGGCAGCCTGGCGCGATCGGCCACGCAGCGACCCCCTCACCGCCGCGGGCGGTTGGCAAGCACCATCAGGTCCGAGCGCTGGCCGCCGGAGAGCTTCTCGCCCAGCAGCTCCGCGCTGCCCCGCGCGAAGGGGCCCGCCTTGCCGGCGCGCACGACGAGGACCACGCGGCCCGGGCCCCGCCACAACGCGAGCAGGGCCTCCTCGGTGAGGAGCACGCCGTCGCCGTCCTTGTCGGCCCAGGGACGGACGATCTCGCCCTGCTTGCCGGCGACGCGCACGTAGAGGTTCTCGTAGAAGCGCAGGCCCTGGGGGAAGACGTCGAGGCAGACGAGGTCGGCGCCCTGGCGCTGTTCCGCTGCGAGGAGGGCGGCGAGCGCCCGCGGGGAACGCAGCTCGTCCACGCGCGCGGCGCCGAGGTCCACCGACCACCAGAAGACCGCCGACGCGCCGACGAGCGCGACGGCGCGGGCCCGGGGCGAGCGCAGCAGGCGGAACAGCACCGGCATCGCCAGCAGGCCGAGCGCGCCGAAGATCACCGGCGCCGCCGCACCGGCGACGCGGGGCTCCTTCAGCTGGCGGAGCCCGAAGCGGAAGGGGACCTCCGCGTGGAGGAGCGCGGCCGCCGTGCACGCGAGCGCGCCGAAGACCGCGGCCCAGCCCGCGAGGCGGCGGGGGCCGCGGGGGTCGCCGCCGAAGAGACGCTCCTCGACCCGGGCGGCGACGAGCACCACGAGCGGCAGCAGCGCGGGGAGGATGTACGTGTAGAGCCGGTTCCTCCCCGCGGAGTAGAAGAGCAGGAGGCCCAACGCCCACGCCCACGCGAACCGCTCGGCGCGACGGGGGCCCCGCAGCCAGCCGCCGTTCACCGGCTCGCGCAGGCGCGCGCGCACGAGGGCGTGCGCCCAGGGCAGCAGCAGCGCCGGGAGGGTCGCGAGGTAGAGCCAGACGGGCGCGAAGTCACGGTTGCCCTTCTGCGCGAGCCGCCCCCAGTGCTCGTAGAGGACGAAGTGCTCGAGGTAGCCCGGGTTCGCCCGCTCCATCGCGACGTACCACGGCGCGGCCACCGCGAGCGCGACGGCCCACGCGGTGGGGGAGGCGAAGAGCCGCAGCACCGGCCCCGGGCGCGCGCCCGCGACGATCCACGATAGGCCCACGACGCCGGGCGCCACCGCGCCGAGCGGGCCCTTCGCCAGGAGCCCCAGCCCCACGCAGAGGCCGAGCGCCGCCCG
>CAZJJQ010000334.1:0-5083 GCA_964546345.1 uncultured Planctomycetales bacterium | reverse complement strand
GGGCGGCGCCCGCGGAGGCCTCTACGCGGAATCGGAGGTCGATGCCGGGCACCCGCAGAGCCTACGCCGCGCGCGGCGGGAGGCCGAGTCCGGCGGGGGGGGCGAACCCGCGCACCCCGGCCGCCGACGGCCGCGGTCCCTAGTACAGGCGAGTGAACTCGGCGCCGGGGTAGTAGTAGCGAAGGATCTGGTCGGCGGCGTAGCCCTTGCGGGCCATCTCCTGGCAACCGACCTGGCACATGCCGACCCCGTGGCCCCAGCCCTTGCCCCTGAAGACGAGGGTGCCGTTGGCCGTGGGGACGGGCAGCTCGACGTTCATCGAGCGCAGGCCGGCGGCGGTGCGGAAGTCGCTCCCCGGCACGACCTTGGTGCGGCCCGTGCCGAAGGTGACCGTCACCTCGCCGACCCAGCCCCCCCGGCCGATCTTCGTGTACTCGATCGCCTTGAGCGGTGCGACCACGCCCCGGGGCTTGAGCGCGTCGAGCAGCTTCGAGACGGGCACCGTCTCGGTCCAGGTGAAGTACTTCGAGGTCGTGCAGTAGACGCACGGCACGCCGGAGAGCGGCTCGGTGGCGCCGCCCGGATCGAGCTGGGCCGTCACGGGCTGGGTCGTGTGGCCGCCGCAGGTGGAGGCGTAGTAGGTGGGGAAGGGCTCCCCGCGCCAGGTCAGGATCACGCCGCGCGTCTCGGCCGTGCGCTTCTCGAGGTCTCCGTAGGTGACGGCTGCCCGGGCGGGCAAGGAGACGCCGCGGTAGACCTGGCTGCTCTGGGTGTCGTACACGTGGAACATCGCGTCGGGGCCGGCGCGCCAGCGGCTGTACGCGTAGCTCCGGGCGACGACGGACTGCGCGCGGTAGGCGGAGTCGGCCTGGGCGTCGCCGATCTCGTTCACGATCACGCCCGCGACGTAGGTCTCGAGGTCCACCTCGTTGACGAGGACCAGCCGGCTGCCCTTGCGGTGGATCAGCAGATCGCCGCGGTAGGCGAGCCGCTCGCCCCCGAGCTGGAGCGAGAAGGCGCTCGCCGGATGGAGGCGGATCGTGTCGGCGCCCGTGGCCGCTCCCTGGAGGACGATGCCGGCGGAGCCCACGCTCGCGAGCGCGGAGAGGTTGCTGCCCTCCGCCCGCCAGGGACGGCCCGCCGTGGAGACGGCCTCCCAGGCGTCGGGGACCGCGATCGTGACGGTCTCGGGGGTCTCCCCTAGGTGCACGCGGATGGTCGGCGGGAGCACGCTCGAGAGCGGGATGCGGTCGGCTCCGTCGCCGCAGGCGGCGAGGGGCACGAGGAGCGCGCCGGCGGCGAACGCCCGGAGGAGGGCGCGGCGGGAGGGCCGGGTCGGCGGCGTGGGAGACGACGGGAGCGCGGTCACGTGGGGAACAGCCCGTCTCCGCCGTCGGAGGAACCGGGGATCGGGCGCGGCGGCGGTCGCCCGAGCACGTCGTAGGCCCGCGGGGTGGGGCGGCGTCCCTGGGGCGTCTTGAGCACCATCCCCGTGCGGAGCAGGTGGGGCTCGTAGACGTCCTCCAGGGTGCGCTCGTCCTCCCCGACGCTGGCGGCGATGGTCTTGAGCCCGAGCGGCGCGCCCCCGGCCTGCACCAGCAGCTCGAGCACGAGGCGGTCCACCTTGAGCAGGCCGTGCTCGTCCACTCCCAGCCGCCGCAGCCCCTCGCGGGCCACGGCGAGCGTGATCCGGTTGGCGGAGGAGACCTGGGCGAGGTCGCGCACGCGCTTCAAGAAGCGGTTGGCGATGCGGGGCGTGCCGCGGGACATGGAGGCGACGTAGGTGGCCGCGTCGGGATCGATCTCGACCTTCAGGAGCCCGGCCGAGCGGCGCACGATGCGGGCCAGATCGTCGGTCGGGTAGAGCTCGAGGCGCTCCACGAGCCCGAAGCGGCTGCGGAAGGGGGCCGACAGCAGGCCTTCGCGCGTGGTGGCCCCGACGAGCGTGAAGCGCGGCAGGTCGAGGCGCAGCGAGCGAGCCCCGGGCCCCTGGTCGATCACGATGTCGATGACGAACTGCTCCATCGCCGAGTAGAGGTACTCCTCCACGTTGGCGGGGAGGCGGTGGATCTCGTCGATGAAGAGGACGTCGCCGGGCTCGAGGTTGGTCAGGAGCCCCGCGAGGTCGGCGGCGCGCTGGAGGACGGGCGCCGTCGTCTCCTTGAGCCCCACGCCGAGCTCGTTCGAGAGCAGGTGCGCGAGCGTGGTTTTGCCGAGCCCCGGCAGTCCGGACAGCAGCAGGTGGTCGAGGGGTTCGCCCCGCGCCTTCGTGGCCTGGATGGCCAGGGAGAGGTTCTCCACGACGTCGCGTTGGCCGACGAAGTCGGCGAGCGCGGCCGGGCGCAGCGTCCGATCGAAGGTGGAGAGCGCCGGCTCGAGCGCCTCCGTGAACGGATTCGCCTCGGCCGACGGGCGGGGAGCGGGGCCGGCGGGGCCTTGGGGCGCGGAGCGGACCACCGCGCGAAGGTACACCCAGGGGAGGACCCCCGCAACCGGCGGGGGGGCATGGCGGTGGGGCCACGACCCCTGGCGTGGAGCCGCCCGCCGGATCGCCGGGGGGAGGGGACCGGAATGGCGGCGGGCCCCGGCGCCCCCCCGCATAGACTCCCGTCCCCGATGGCTCCCGCGACCTTCCGCTTCGACGACGAGGCCGACCGCAAGCGCGGCCAGCGCATCTCGCGGATGTTCGACCGCATCGCGCCGACGTACGACCTGCTCAACCACCTCCTCTCGGCGAACATCGACCAGCGGTGGCGCCACCACACGGTGAAGAGGCTGGGTTTGACCGGCGCGGAGCGATGTCTCGACGCCTGCACCGGCACCGGCGACCTGGCCCTCGCCCTGCTCGCCGGCGGGGCGAAGGAGGTCGTGGGCAGCGACTTCGCTCCGCAGATGGTGTCGCGTGCGGCCGAGAAGGCGGCGGCGAGGTACGCCGACCGGTCACGGTTCCTCGTCGCGGACACGACCCGGCTCCCCTTCGCCGCCGGCGAGTTCGACGTCGCCACCGTCGGGTTCGGCGTGCGCAACCTCGAGCGCCTCGACGCGGGCCTCGCCGACCTCTGCCGGGTGCTCAAGCCGGGCGGGCGCCTCGCGGTGCTCGAGTTCTCGCGCCCTCCCAACCCGGTCTTCCGCGGGCTCTACAACCTCTACTTCATGCTGGTGCTGCCGCTGATCGGCAACCTCGTCTCGGGGGGCGCCGAGAACGCGTACGCCTACCTGCCTCGCAGCGTCCAGGCGTTCCCGAGCCCGAGCGCGCTCGCGGACATGATGAAGAGGGCCGGGTTCGAGACCGTCGAGGTCGAGGCGCTGACGTTCGGCATCGCCCACCTCCACCTCGGCACCAAGGCGAGGTAGTCGGGGGCGGCGCGCGTGGGACGGTCGGACGGGGAGGTGGGTCAGCCGCCGCCGACGGGCTCGCCCGCGGGGACGCCGTTGGCCCAGAGGACGATCTTCTCGGGCGCCGGCCCCGCGATCCGGTGGAGCGTCCAGTTCACGAGGATGTCGGGGGCGCGCACGTAGGTGCGCTGCTCGTGCCCGGTCGTGACGGGCAGGCGCGCCGAGCCGTCCGAGAGCAGCTCGAGGGCTCGACCGACCTTCATCGTGTGGTTGTCCGTGGCCGGGCCGAGGACGAGGACCAGGGGCCCCGTCGCGAAGTCGTAGCCCTTCACCGCCGAGCGGACGTCCTTGAGCAGCACGGCGCACGTGGGGCCGTTGGCGCCGGAGAGCCGCGCGAGGGCCTCGTCGAAGATCCGTGTCCAGGCCGTCGCGTCCCGGGCGACGTAGAGCTTGGGCGGCGCGTTGCCGTCGTCCGTGACGGCGGGCGTCGGGCCGAGCTTGAGCGTGCCCTCTCCGACGAGCGAGAGGGGTGAGGTGTCGCCGGTCGGCGTCGGCGCCGCGGCGGGGGCGGTGGGCGCCGTCGGCGCGACCGGTCCGGGAGGCGTCTCCACGCCGCCGCCGGCCGGGCGCTCCTTCGGGGCGCCGTGGTCGATCCAGCGGCGGATGCGCTCGATGTCGGCGTCGGGCATGGGGGCGCCCTTCGGAGGCATCACCGCGAACTTCTCCTGCCGCGTGCCTCCGCCGGCCACGAGGACCGTCAGCGGCTCGCCCTTCAGCGCCTTGACCAGGTTGCTGGCGGCGCCGTTTCCCGGCTCGAGCATCTTCACCTTGCCGGTGCCCGAGAGCAGGTCGAACTCGAGCGCCACGAACTCCTCGTAGGACAGCTTCCAGAACGTCGAGTGAGGTGATCCCGTGGCCTTGCGCTTCATGTCCGCGAAGAGCTGCTGGACGCCCGCGTAGTCGAGGTCGTCCGCCGTCCACGCGCCGCCCGAGGACCCCGCGCCGCCGGCCGGCGCCGCATCCGGGGACTCCACCGCGGGAGGCAGGGCGGGCCCCGGCGGCGCCACGGTGGGAGCCCCGGCCGTCGGGCGATGCTCCGGCGCGCCGTGGTCCACCCATCGCTGGATGCGCACGATGTCGGCCTCGGGCATCGGCGCGCCCTTCGGGGGCATCACCGAGAACTTCTCCTCGCGCGTGCTCCCGTCGGGGAGCCGGATCGTCAGGGGCTCGCCCCGGAACGCCCGGACCAGGTTCGTCACCGTGCCCGAGCCCTTGTCCATCATCCGGACCTTGCCCGTGCCGGCCAGGAGGTCGAACTCGAGGGCGACGAACTCGGCGTACGAGAGCTTCCAGAAGGAGGCGTGCGGGGAGCCGGTGGACTTGCGCTTCATGTCCGCGAGCAGCTGCTGCAGGCCGGCGTAGTCGAGGTCGTCGTCCCTCCACTCGAGGGAGGCCGCCTGCGCGGGCGGGGCGGGCGGCGGTTCGGCGGGAGCGACGACGGGGGGCGCGGACGGCGCCTCCGGTTGCGCGACCGGCGGCGCGCCCGGCGCAGGGATGGGTGCGGGCGCCGGCGGGAGGGGAGCCGAGGGGACGGGAAGCGGCCCGGAGGGCGGAGGCACGCACCTGGGCCGCGTCGTCGCGCAGGGCGGCGCGGATGGCGGCCTCGGCCTGCTCCCGCGTGCCGGTATCGCCCAGGGCGCGGACGGCAACGGCGCGGGTGGAGACGGCTCGGCCCGCGGCCAGGCGC
>CAZJJQ010000333.1:0-5093 GCA_964546345.1 uncultured Planctomycetales bacterium | reverse complement strand
GATCACGATCCGGGTGCGGGAGCGCGGGACCGGCGCGCCCATCGCCGGCGCCGAGGTGGAGATCCACGTCGCGTCGGAACCGGACGCGCCCCCACGCCGCCGCGCGGACGCCTCCACCGGCGCGGATGGCCGTGCCGTCTTCGAGGATCTGCCCCGGGGGGCGTCGGTGTGCAGGATCGAGGCGGCGCGGCATCTCACGACGCGGGAGACCTGGCGTCCCATTCCTCGTTCGGAGACCGATGCGCCGGAGGTCGGCCTCGACGTCGAGCTCGAACGTGGGCTGACGCTCGCGGGGCATCTGCGCCGAGCCGACGGTAAGCCGCTGTACATGCCCAGCGTGCAGGCGGAGCCGATCGAGGCGGCGGACGTCCGATCGGATCGGCCCTGGCGGAGCGGCCAGGTCGGCGCGGACGGTGCGTTCGTCGTCGAAGGGCTGGCGCCCGGGCGCTACAGGCTCACGGGCGAGGACCTCCTCGAGAACGGAGAAGGGACCTCCATCGAGGTCGCCGTCGAGGTCGAAGCGGGCGAGAAGGGCGTGACGGTGACGTTGCCCCCGCCGCCTGCGCCCGAGACCGTGCGGCCCGCGCGCCTGCTCGTCCGGGGCGCGGATGGGAGCCCCGTCGCCCATGCCAGCACCGAGATCTGGGGGCGGAACGGCAGTGTCACGGGGAACGCCGTCAGGAATGGGGTGCTCGAGCTCGACCTCACGAGCGACTGCTCGCTGGCCGGAACCCAGGTGGACCTCGGCAACGCGTCGGACGCCGACGGACGTCCGCTCCCGTGGGGGCCCGCTCACTTCGGACCGGGCGCGCCCGACGCCCGCGAGGCGGAGGTGCGCCTCCCGCCGGGCGTGATCGTGGAAGGGAAGGTGGTCGATCCCGAGGGGCGGCCCGTCGGGGACGTGGAGCTCACGGCGCACCCGGAAGCGGTGGACGCCGATGGGCGCCCCGTGTGGAGGCTCACCTGGCACGGCATCGTCAGGACCGCCGCGGACGGGGGCTTCCGCTTCGTCGGGCTGGCCGCCGAGCCCTATTCGTTCGAGCTCGAGGCGCCCCCGGGCCTCGCGGCCGGGCCGAGAGCACGCGTCCACGCCCCCGCGTCGGGCGTCGTGATCCGGCTGGATCGGGCCGTGGAGGCCGTGCTGACGGTGCTCGACGCGTCCGGTGCGCCGGCCGTGGGCGCCCAGGTGACGGCTCAACCCGACGGCGAGGGCATCTGGGGCCGGACCACCGTCACCGTGGACGCGGCCGGACGGGCCCGCCTCGTGGGGCTGCACCCCTCCCGCTTGCACACGCTCGACATCGAGCCTGCTCGGCGCTCCGCAGGGATGCTGTCGTACGAGCGAAAGGAGTGGACCGCGCGCGACGAGACCGTGAGGCTCGAAAGGGCCGGTACCGTCACCGGCACGATCGTCGACGGCGACGGGCGCCCGTGGCCCGGCGCGTCCGTGCGGTGGTGGCTCGAAGGCAAGGAGCAGCGAGACGTCGTGGCCGACGCCTCCGGCCGGTTCGTGCTGGGCGATCTCCGTCCCGGCGAGATCGTGCTGTCGGCGTTCGGCGGCGAGGGGAGGCGAGACCCCGAGCCCGAGCTCGAGGGGCCGAAGAAGGTGGTGGCCGTCGGCGCGACGGACGTCACGCTCACCGCGCTGCGCGGAGTGGAGCTTTCCGTGCGCATCGCCGCACCCGATCCCGGCGCGTGGAGGGGGCTCGAGGCGTGGGTCTCCCGTCTGGACCCGAAGGAGCCGCTCGGCCGCACGACCCACGGCGTCTCCATCGGCCCCGACGGGACGTTCCGGAGCGGCCCCCTCGTCCCGGGCGCCCCGTACGCGATCTGGATCCCCGCGGGCCGCACGGGCCTCGTGGCGCTCAAGACCGACGTCGTCGGCGCCGCGGGCGAGCTGGTCCTCTCGCCCGTCGCGGGCCGGACGATCCGCGGGCGGGTGGTGGCCGACCAGCCCCTGCGCTCCCCCTTCCGGTGGATCGACGCCTACGGGGTCGGCTGGAACCTGCGCATGCAGCTCGGCGCCGACGGCCGGTTCGAGCTCCGCGGCGTCCCGGAGGGCCTCTGCGTGCTGCGGGCCGAGGCGACGGTCGGCGATGCGTACCACACCGGTCTGCTCCGCGACGTCCGCCCGGGCGGTGAAGACGTCGAGGTGCGCATCGGGCCCGAGAGGTAGCCTCGGCGCCTCGCTCGGAGGCAGCGCCCGCGGGCTCGGGGCCCTCTCCCTCTTTCCCCTCGCACCGAACCCGTCCGCTGGCGAACATGCCGCGCGCGTGCGGCGTCCATCACGGACGTTCCACGGACGGAGACCCCCATGACCCGACGGAAGATCTCGCGCTTCGCGCGCCTCCTCGTGCCCGCGGTCTTCGCCGCCGCGGCGATGGCGGCGGACCCGTCATCCTGGGTCTTCGCCTCCCCGGACGACGCCCCGGAGCGACCCGCCGCGAGTGCGGAGCCCCTGATGGAGCAGACGTACAAGAACATCCAGGTGCTGAAGGGGCTGCCCGCGTCGCAGATGGGCCCCATGATGAGCTACATCGCGGCGACGCTCGGGATGACCTGCACGGAGTGCCACGTCGTCGTCGGCGACCAGGTCGCGTACGAGAAGGACGACCGGGAGCACAAGCGGGACGCGCGCCGGATGATCACGATGACGATGGAGATCAACAAGCAGTACTTCAAGGGTCGCACCCAGGTGGGCTGCATGACGTGCCACCAAGGGCACGAACATCCCGTCAGCACGCCGATCCTTCCGCTGGCCGCCCCCGAGACGGAGGCCCCGCCGACGGGACCGAGGCCTTCCGCGGCGGACGTCCTCGCCAAGTACACGCAGGCGGTCGGCGGCGCGGAGGCGCTCGCGGGCGTCAAGACCCGCGTGGCGAAGGGCACCATCGCGGTGGGCGGCGCGCCGGCGCTCTCTCTCGTGCTCCGGTTCGCCGCCCCGGACCGATGCACGTGGACGGTGGGCGCGCCTCCGGCCACCGTCGTCGGTACGTTGAACGGCGCCTCGGGGTGGGTCCAGAGCGCACACGAGGATCGCGCGATGGATGCTGCGGAGCTCTCCCGAGCCCGTTCGCTCGCTGCGAGCCTCGATCCGCAGGCGCTGACCCGGGACCCGAGCCTCAAGCTCGGGTTCGGCGGGTTCGAGCGGGTCGGGGCCCGCGAGGCCGTCGTGCTCCGCGGGCGGCTGGCCGACCGGCGCCGTCTCCGGCTGTTCTTCGACCGGGAGTCGGGTCTGCTCGTCCGACGCATCGTCACGACGGAGACCCCGATCGGCCTCGATCCCGAGCAGACCGACTACGAGGACTACCGCGACGTCGCCGGTGTGAAGGTGCCCTTCACGATCCGGACGTCCTCTCTCGACGCGGGCGGGTCGTCCGTCCGCACGTTCACCGAGGTGAAGCACGGCGAGAAGATCGACGACGCGGCGTTCGCGCTGCCCGTCCCGAAATGACACGGAGTCCGCGCCACGTCCGCGGGAGGAGTCGCTGACCGCCGCACCGTCGAGGGGGCTCGGCAGGGCCCGGCCCCCGATGGGCCTGCGACCCCCGCCGCCCCCAGGAATCCCGGGAGGGGTCGCCGTCCCCACGGCACGCGTCGGCAGGCGCCCCGAGGCCCGCGCCCCGTAGCCCGCGTCAGTCCACCGGCAGCAGGAGCGGGGCCAGCGACTCGTAGTCGGCGGCGAAGCGCGGGTAGACGCCCGGCTCGGCGTAGCGCAGGTTGGGCGCGTTGCGCTTCGCGACGATGTCGCGCGTCCACGGCCGGCCGGTGCGGCGCGCGAGGTCCTGCAGGGCCCTCGAGATGCCGCGGGCGGCGTTGGGGTATCCGAGCGTCTCCAGGGCGAAGCCGCGGGGATCGAAGCGCTCGGGGTGGTCGATCACGTCGAGGAGCGCGTCGGCGAGGCGGTCGTCCTCCGCGAGGACGCCGGTGCGCGCGTTCACGTGCTCGAGGTTGATGCCCTTGTGCTGCGCGTAGACGACCACGGGCGTGCCGGTGAAGAGGCTCTCGTACACGGCGCGGTTGCTGCCCTCCTGGCGGGAGAGCAGCACGGAGACGCGCGAGCGCGCGACGAGGCGGGCGACCTCGGCGTGGGGGATGCGCTCGTGGAAGGTGACCTGGTCGCCGACGCCGTGGCGGGCGACCAGCGCCTCCACGTCGGCCCTCTTCCAGCGCGAGGGCACGCCGACGAGGCCGACCTTCAGCGGACGGCCGCGGGCGCGGAGGTCGGCGAGGGCCTCGAGCAGCACCTCGTGGCGCTTGAGCGGATCCCACGAGGCGACCATGAGCACGTCGTAGACGTACGGATCGCCGGGCGCGCGGGGCGTGAAGGTGGTGGGGTCCACCCACTCGCCGGAGCCGACGCGGACGGGGACCAGATTCGAGCGCAGGCGCTCGAGCCACGCCGCGTCGGGCGCCCGCGGGGCCATGACGACGGCGTCCACGTCGTTGCCCAGGTAGGGCAGGAACCGGCCGTCCTGCGCGCCCCAGTTGCTCGTCTCGAGCACGAGCATCCAGCGCTTGGCGAGCGCGGGCAGGTCGTAGACGGCGGCCAGCGCCTCGATGCCCTCGTGGTACATCACGAGGATCACGCCCTTCTCGCCCGTCGCGTCGTCGGGCGACTTGAGCACGATGAGGTCGCCCTGGCGCTCGGGATCGGGGTCGTCGCGGGGGAAACGCAGGCGGACGCGGTGCTCGGGCGGGAAGGCGCCGTACAGGCGGCGCAGCGCGCGGGCGCGCCGCGAGCGGACGAAGTCGGCGCGCAGGCGGTTGTCGGCGACGGGCAGCAGCGCGCCGTCCCGGCGGGTGGCGTCGTCGATCAGGCGGAAGACGCGGGCCACGCGGCCGGCGCCCAGGCCCTCCTCGCCCAGGTGCTTCCACCCGTGGAGGAGGCGGCGGGCCGCCTCGAAGGGGCGGCCGAGCAGGCCGTACCCGCGGCTGGCGAGGCCTTCCGCGTCGGCGTAGGCGCCGCGCAGGAGCCGGGAGCCGCCGACGCGCTCCTTCCACCACAGCCGGCTCACGGGCCCGGCCTCGGGGGCGTGGCCGGTCGCGGCGGCGGCGGGGCCGGCGGCGGGGCGGAGGTGGTCTCGGGGAGG
>CAZJJQ010000332.1:0-5113 GCA_964546345.1 uncultured Planctomycetales bacterium | reverse complement strand
CATCTCGCGGACGTTCCTGCGCGGCCCGCGCGGGGTCGCGGCCGCCGAGGAGGCGGTCGCGCTCGCGGAGCGGGTCGGGACGCCGGCCACCCTGGCGCAGGCCCTCGCTCACGTCACGGTGCATCGGCTGAACGCGGGCCGGCACGAGGCGGCGCTCGCGGCGGCCGAGCGCCGGCTGGAGGTGACCCGCACGGCGGACGCCTCGACGGACGCGACCGAGGCGCGGATCCACCGCGGCCAGGCCCTCTGGACCCTGGGCCGGTACGCGGAGGCGCGGACCGAGCTCGAGGGCATCGTCGCGGAGGCGGCGGCCGGCGCCCCGGACGCCCCCGGGAAGGCGTTCGAGGCCCCGGCCCTCCGGCTCCTGGGCGTCATCGATCACGAGACCGGCTACCTGGCGCGGGCCGAGACCTACATCCGCCGCGCCCTCGAGGTCTCGAGGCAACGCGGGGACGCGCGCGGGGAGGCCACGCTCACCACGAACCTCGGCAACGTGATGACCGACCTCGGGCGCAAGGAGGCGGCGCTGTCCGCCTACGCGTCGGCCCTCGACGCCTGCCGCAGGACGGGCATCCGCGAGGGGGAGGCGATCGCCTCGGTCAACATCGGGCTCGTCCGCCTCCATGTTGGAGACCTCACGGGCGCCGAGGAGGCCCTGCGCACGAGCCAGGCGCTCTGCCTCGAGCTCGGCCTGCGCCGCGTGGAGGGCTACGCGCTCCACGGCTTCGGCCTCCTCGCCGCCTGGCGGGGCGACGTCGTGGAGGCGCGCCGCCGGTTCGAGGAGTCCACCCGGCTCCGGCTGTCGCTCGGCAACCGGCACGCGGCCGCCGATGCGCTCGTCGCGCTCGGCTCCCTCGAGGTGCGCGCGGGACGGGACGTGGACGCGTACGCGCACCTCGCGCATGCGCTGTCGCTGGCCGAGCAGGTGGACGACCCGAATCTGGCGGTCTTCTCGAGGCTCTGGCGCGCGCAGCTGCCCGGCGAGGACCTCGAGGGCCCCCGTCGCCACTTCGAGGCCGCGCGGCATCGCCTGCGGCACGACGGCCTCCTCGAGGCGTTGTGGCTGCTGTGGCGGCGGAGCGGCGACGCGAAGGACCTCGCGGAGGCCCGCCTCGTGCTCGAGGAGCTGCGCGCGCACGCCCCCCCCACCACGCGGACGGCCATCGTCGAGAACGTCCCCCACCACCGGGAGATCGCCTCGGGCGACCGCACCCTCTGGTGGACGCCGCGCGCCACGCGGTAGCGGGCGGCGCCCCCCCGCCGGGGGCGCCGGGGGGAGCCGGGGCGGGTGCGCCGGACGCCATCCGGCCGAATCGGACGACGGCACCCTCCCGGTCCCTCACACTCGCCGCCCCCGGAACCTCCTCTCGACGGCCCCGCCGCCCCCAGGAATCCCATGACCCTTCTCGCGTCCGCGCACGGCGTGCTCGCCCCCCTGCTCTCCCCGCTGCTCGCCGCCGAGGGGGCCAGCCTCCAGATCTGGGCCTACGCCGGCTTCCTCGGCCTCGTGGCCCTGTTCCTCGCCCTCGACCTCGGCGTGTTCCATCGCGAGGCGCACGAGGTGAAGATGAAGGAGGCGGTCACCTGGTCGATCGTGTGGCTCACGTGCGGCGTCGCGTTCAGCGGGATCGTCTACCTGGCCTACGAGCACCACTGGCTCGACCTCGGGCTCGCCACCGCGAAGTACGCGACGCAGGAGGCGGTCGCGGCGGGCGGGGCGCTGATCGTGCACGGCGAGGTGCTCGGCGCGGAGGCCGCGAGGCAGTACCTGGTCGGGTACGTCGTCGAGAAGTCGCTGGCGATGGACAACATCTTCGTCATCGCCCTCGTGTTCTCGTTCTTCGCCGTCCCGGCGCGGTACCAGCACCGTGTGCTGTTCTGGGGCATCCTCGGCGCCCTGGTCCTGCGCGGGGCCATGATCTTCCTCGGGGCCGGCCTGATCCTGCGCTACCAGTGGATCCTGATCGTCTTCGGCGCGTTCCTCCTGCTCACCGCGCTCAAGATGGCGCTCATCAAGGGCAACGACGACCCGGCGCAGAGCGCGGCGGTGCGGCTCGCGAAGCGGCTGTTCAGGACGGTGGACTTCTACGACGGCCAACGCTTCGTCACGCGTCGCACGGTGAAGCCCACGTACTCCCGGGATCCGGTGACCGGCAAGGACGTCATGGACCCGCCGCCGCCGGGGACGCTCTCGGCCAAGCGCGCGATCACCCCGCTGCTCCTCGCGCTGATCATGGTCGAGATCACCGACTTCGTGTTCGCCGTGGACAGCATCCCCGCCATCTTCGCGATCACGCCCGACCCCTTCATCGTCCTCACGAGCAACATCTTCGCGATCCTCGGGCTGCGCGCGCTCTACTTCTGCCTGGCGGCCCTCATCGCCCGGTTCCGGTTCCTCAAGCCGGCGCTCATCCTGATCCTCGCCTTCGTGGGCGTGAAGCTGCTGCTCCTGAGCGTCCCTCCCTACCTGTCGCTCGTGGGCCTCGAGAAGGCCACGCCCATCAAGGTGGACACGACCCTGTCGCTGGTGGCGATCCTCGGCACGCTGGCCGTCGCGACCGTGCTCTCCGTCCTCTTCCCACGCCCGGCCGCCGAGCCCCGCTCCTGAGGTGGATCGCGCGGGGGCCGCTCCCCACCGTCCTTGGCCCGCCGTCGCCCCCCGCCGAGGATGGCCCCGTGCCCTTCCCCCCCACCGGACGCCCCGAGCCCATCGAGCGCCTGCTCTCGAAGTGGCGGGTGGCGTCGCGGACCGAGGCCCAGCGCCTCGTCCGCGCCGGGCGCGTGAAGGCCGGGGGATACGTGGTCGCGGATCCGCGGCAGGTGGTGGATCCGCGGCGGGATCGCATCGAGGTGGACGGCGCGACGGTCGGGCCGTCGTCGGCCGGCACGGTGTGGCTGGCGCTCAACAAGCCCCGGGGCGTCGTCACGACGACGCAGGATCCGGAGGGGCGAAAGACCGTCATGGACTACCTCGGCCTCCACCGGGCGCCCGGGCTCGCGCCGGTCGGGCGCCTCGACCGTGCGAGCGCCGGGCTCCTCCTCCTGACGAACGACCACGGGATGGCCGATCGCCTGCTGGATCCGCGGACCCACGTGCCGAAGCGCTATCGCGTGAAGGTGAAGGGGGGCCTCGGCCCGGACGAGCTCCGGCGGCTGCAGGAGGAGTCGTTGGTGGAGGACGGCCTCACCCTCGGCCCCATGCGGGTCGAGGTGGAGTCCCACGGGCCCCGCTCGACCTGGATCCTGGTGACGCTGGACGAGGGCAAGAACCGCCAGATCCGACGCCGGATCGAGGCGCTCGACCGCGAGGTGGAGGTGCTCGTCCGCACCGCGATCGGACCCCTCGAGCTCGGCACGCTCGCCCCCGGCGCCGTCCGCCCCCTGACCGACCTCGAGGTGTACGCGCTCCGCTCCGCGGCCCGGCCGCGCCCCTCGGAGACGCTATAGAAGGTCGGGGAAGAGGAGGGAGGCCAGGCGGCCCAGGGGGTCGTCGGGGAGGACGAGGTCCTTCGAGGAGCGGATCCGCGTCGAGGCGATCAGGTCGCGCTCGAACGCGGCCCGGAGGGCGGAGGCGGGGGCGGCGCCGAGGAGGTGGACGGTCACCTCCCCCTCGAGGCGCACGGAGCGCGGATGGAGATTGAAGCTGCCGACCGAGGAGAAGGAGTCGTCCACCACCAGGGTCTTCGCGTGCAGCGTCGAGCCCTTCCGCAGGTACACCTCGACACCGCCGTCGGCGAGCTCCCCCACCGTCGAGAGGATCGCCGTCGCGAGGATCGGCTCGTCCAGGCTCTCCGCGGAGTTCGTCAGGACGCGCACCCGCACCCCGCGCCGGGCGGCCGCGAGGAGCGCCGCCTGCACGGAGGGGATGCGCACCACGTAGGCGTTCGTCACGTCCACGGACCTCGTCGCGGCGTCGATGGCCGTGAGCCACGAGAGGAGGATCCGCTCGTCCTGGCCCGGCCGCTGCTCCACCACGGCCGCGCGCACGTCGCCGACGGCGGCGCCGGCCGACGGCGGCGCCGCGAGCGTGACGGGGCGCAGGTCGGGCAGGTCCCGCGACGCGAGCTGCTCGTTCCAGACGCGGGCGAAGACGCGCTCGGCCTCGACCGCGGCCGCTCCCCCCACGTGGACGTCCGTGTCGCGCCAGCCGGGGCGGGCGGGCGCCGTGGCCTTCGCCTCGAGCTCCGCCGACCGCGGCAGGTGGCTGTACGCGTCCCCGAAGTTCATGCCGCCGAGCACGGCCGCGCGTCCGTCCACGACGAGGAGCTTGCGGTGCTGCCCGTCGAAGGGGCGCGCGGGATCCCGCCACGGGAGGACGAAGATCGGCGGGGGGGCGGGTTCGCCCGGCTGCGCCCGTCGGTCGAGCATCCACCGGACGGGGGCCGCGTAGGTGGCGCCCTCGGCCACCTGCGCGTCCACGCACACGCGCACCTCCACGCCCCGGCGCGCGGCCGCGAGGAGCCGGCGCGCCGCATCCCAGCCCGTCGTGTCGTCGTAGAACGCCCACGAGAGGCAGGAGATGCGCTCCTTCGCGCCCTCGATCATCGCGATGCGCCGGCGCCAGGAAGCGGGGCCGTCGATCAGCACCTCGACGTCGTCGGCCGGGACGAACGGCGCGCCTCCCCGCGCCTCGAGCTCGGCGAGCACGCCGGGATGCTCGAGCGTCCGCTCGGCCCGCGGCACCGCCGATCCCGCGAGCAGCTCCGCGTGCCGACGCGCCATCGCCTCGAACGGCTCGGTCCGCGTCCCCGCACACGCCGCCAGGCGTCCCTTCAGGCACAGCTGCGCCCGGAGGAACCCCACGACGCGATCCGCGTGCTTCGCCCGCTGGGCCCACACGGGCGACCCCGCCGTCGCCCGCGCCAGGAACCGGTCGATCACGGGCCGCAGCCGCCCCGCGGCCTCGACCTCCGTGACGAGCGCCGTCGCGCGCGCGACCTGCGCCTCGGAAGGGGAGGGCGCCCCGGGGCGCACGAGCCCCTCCGCCAACGCGAGCAGCTCCTCCTCGTCGGGACGCTCCGAGACGGGGAGGACGCACACCGGCCCGCACCCGCCGCCCGTCGGCGCGCGGCACGCGCCCGCCGCCACCCCGAGCGCCGCGACGATCGCCGCG
>CAZJJQ010000331.1:0-5115 GCA_964546345.1 uncultured Planctomycetales bacterium | reverse complement strand
CTCCCTCCACGCCGACTGGGGCGTGCGCCCCTACCTCGAGGTGCACGCCCTCCAGGAGCGGCTCGTCGCCGCGCGGGCGGAAGGGCGCCTGCCGAACCTCCTCCTGACGGGGGAGCACCCGGCGGTGATCACCCTCGGGCGCAAGACGCCGGGCGGCTTCCCGGGGGCGGGCGCGATCCCGGTGGTGGAGGTGGAGCGCGGCGGCGAGGCCACCTACCACGGGCCCGGCCAGCTGGTCGCCTACCCGATCATCCACCTCACGGAGGCCCGCCGGGACCTGCACCGGTTCCAGCGCGACCTCGAGGAGCTCGGCATCCGCGTGTGCGCCGACCTCGGCGTCCCGGCGGGCCGCGTCGAGGGGAAGACCGGCGTCTGGGTCGGGCCTCGCAAGGTCATGAGCCTGGGCATCGCGGTGCGGCGCTGGGTGACCTGGCACGGCCTCGCCCTCAACGTGAGCACCGACCTCGCCCCGTTCCGCCTGTTCAACCCCTGCGGCCTCGATGGCGCGGTCATGACGTCGCTCGCGCAGGCCCTGGGACGGGACCCGGGCCTCGAACGGGTCCGAGCCTCGCTGCTGCGGCATGCCGGCGACCTGCTGCCGGGCGGGCCGTTCGAGACGATCGGGCTCGAGAGCCTGGGAACGCGGCTCTCCGGCTGACGCGGGGCCCGGGGCCGGGCGGGGCGGGTGGCGGCACCGCCGTGGATCAGCCCCGATCCCCCGCCGCGGTTCCTGCGTCGAGCACCGCCGCCACCGCCTCGAGCAGCGCGGCGGGGGTGAAGGGCTTCGAGAGAGGGCGACCCGAGCCGAGCCCGGCGCCCCCCGCCGGCGCTTCCGTCGCCCCCACGGTGAACACCACCCCGAGCCCGGGACGGGTGCCCGACAGCGCCTGCGCGAGCTCCGGCCCGCTGCGCCCCGGCAGGATCACGTCGGTCACGAGCCCGTGAAGGGGGCCCCGCCACAACCTCGCCAGCCGCAGCGCCTCGTCCGCGTCGCGCGCCTCGAGCACGGAGAACCCGGCCTCGAGCAGGGTGCGGTGCGCGGTGCGGCGCACCTCGGGGTCGTCCTCGACGAGGAGCAGCGTCCGACGCGGCCCCCCTCGCAGGAGCCGGCGCGCGACCTCGCCGTTCGCCGGGTCGCACGGGAGGTGCACCCGGAACGTCGTGCCGACGCCCGGCGCGCTCTCCACCTCGATGGCCCCCCCGCTCTGGCGCACGATGCCGTCCACGGTCGCCAGCCCGAGCCCGGTCCCGCCGCCCGCCCGCTTGGTCGTGAAGAACGGCTCGAAGAGGTGGGCGCGCGTCTCCGCGTCCATCCCGATGCCCGTGTCGCCGATGCAGAGCGTCACGAACCGCCCGCCCGCGGCGGCGCCCGAGACGGCCGCCTGCATGGCGTCGAGGTCCACGTCCCGGGTCTCGATCGTCAGGGTGCCCCCCTTCGGCATCGCATCCCGGGCGTTCACGCACAGGTTGAGGATCACCCGGTCGAGCTGGCTGCGGTCGGCCAGCACCGTGCGCGTGGCGCCCGGTCGCACGCGCAGGCCGATGCCGCGCCCGAGGAGACCTTCGATCAGCGGGGCCATCTCTCCGACGACCCGATCGAGGTCGAGGGGCACGGGATTGAGGACCTGTCGGCGGCTGAACGCCAGGAGCTGCGCGGTCATGCCCGCGCCCCGGCGGGCGGCGGCCTCCACGAGCCGCGCCGCCTCCCGGGCGCCGTGCAGGTCGGTCCGCTCGTGGTGGATGAGCTCTGCGTGCCCCTGGATCGCGCTCAGCACGTTGTTGAAGTCGTGGGCGATGCCCCCGGCGAGCCGCCCGAGGGCCTCGAGCTTCTGCGCCTCGAGCAGCTGCTCCTCCGCCTGGCGGAGGAGCCGCTCCGTGACACGCCGTTCGTGGCTCTCGAGCAGGAGCGCCACGAGATCGGCCACGCTCGCCGCAAAGTAGCGCTCCTCGGGGAGCCACCGTCGGGACTCGCCCACCTGCTCGTGACAGACCACGCCGATGGTGCGGCCGTCGCGCCGGATCGGCACGTCGAGGAGCGCGTGGATCCCGAGCGGCACGAGGTAGCCGTCGTTGAAGCCGGCCGTGCGGGGATCGACCTGCGCGTCCTCGGCCGCCAACGTGTGCGCGTCCTCGAGCGCGGCGAAGTAGCGCGGGCACTGCTCGCGGGTCAGGACGGCGCCGGCCGAGTGGCGCCCGGGGCCCCGTTCGAAGAGCGCGATCGCCTGGATCTTCCGATCGTCCTCGGTGGAGATCCACACGCTCACGCGCTCGACCTCGAGGGCCTCGGCGACCTTGCGCGTCACGAGGCGGAGCCCTTCTCCGCGGTGTCCCTCGTGGAGGCCCGGGTCGCGTGCGAGGTCCACGAGGGTCCGGGACAGCGCCTCCGCCCGCTCCTCGCGCGCGCGCTCGTGCACGACGACGTGCCCCGCCCGCAGGTGGGCGCGCACCTCGACGTGGGACCGGCCGGGACGCACCCAGGAGGCGTCCACGACCGCGCGCCCCCGCTCGCCGAGGCGGGCGACGGCCTCCGCGACGCGCGGCGCGTGCTCGGGGACGGCCAGGGACGCCAGCTCACGCCCGGCCAGCTCGCTCGGGGCGGTGGCGAGGAGGTTGCCGAACGCCTCGTTGGCCCACGAGATCCGGCCGTCCGCCTCGATCCGTGCGATGGCGTCGGCGGTCACGTCGAGCGCCGAGCGCAGGGCCTCGAACTCACGCTGGTCGTCTTGAGCCACGCACCCGCCTCCGCGTCCGTGCCGATCCGACCCCCGGTCGATTGTAGCCCCCGGGCCCGCAGGGAGCCGCCTCCCCACCAGGCCGGCCCCCCTCGTGACGCCCCGCGCGGGGACTCCCGGCTACCGCCCCGGGGTCGGCAGCGGAATCCGGATCTCGCGCCCCTTCACGGGCGCCCTCTCCGCGCGACGGGCGTCCCCGTCGAGCTCCGCGAGCAGGAAGCACAGGCGATCGAGCAGCTCCGCCTTCAGCTGCTTCCGGGACGCGCTGCCGTGCCCGGACGCGCGGTCGATCGACAGCAGGATGGGGCGATCGGAGGTGGTCGCCGCCTGCCAGGCGGCGGCGAGCTTGCGGGCGTGGAACGCGTTCACGCGACCGTCGTGGAGGCCAGCGGTCACCAGGCACGCCGGGTACGCGATCCCCGGCCGGACGTTGTGCACGGGCGAGTACGGCCGGATCCAGCGGTACTCGGCCTCGACGTCCGGGTCGCCGTACTCCTTCGTCCAGATCTTGGCGAACTGGAACCGGTGGTAGCGGAGCATGTCCGTCAGCGGCACGTTGCAGACGACGGCGCGACACAGGTCGGGGCGCTGGTTCGTCACGACCGCCACCAGCAGTCCGCCGTTGCTGCCGCCCTGGATCGCGAGACGCTCGCGCCGCGCCCGCCCCGTGGTCACCAGCCAGTCGGCGCCGGCGATGAGGTCGTCGTACACGTTCTGCTTCGCGCCGAGCGAGCCCCCCTGGTGCCACGCCTCCCCGAACTCGTCGCCGCCCCGCAGGCACGCGACCGCGGACACGCCGCCCATCCCGGCGAACAGCGCGCTGACGGACGACCAGCCCGGGTACCTCCCGACGCGGAAGCCGCCGTACCCCGAGAGGACCACCGGCGCCCGGCCGTCGAGGGGCACGTCCTTGCGATGCAACAGGAACACCGGGATGCGCGTCCCGTCCTTGCTCGGATACGTGGCCCGCAGCGTCTCGAGCGCGTCCACGTCGATCGTCGTGGGCGCCCGCTCGAGGACGACCAGCTTGCGGTCCGCGGTCGACACGTCCACGACGTAGGTCGTGACCGGCTGGTGGTACGACTCGAACGAGAACCAGACCCGCGGGTCGCCGGGCTTCGTCACGAGCCCACGCGCGGTGCCGAGCCCGGGCAGGGCGATCTCGCCCCGGTCCTTCCCCTCGAGATCGACCACCCGCAACCGGGACACGACGTTCTCGCGCAGGTGCAGCACCACGACCCCCGCGACCGGCACGACGTCCTCGAGGACGCCCTCCCCCTCCGGCACGATCGTCGTCCACCGTTTCGGGTCGCCCACGGTCGCGGCGGTCGCGGTGCACACGCGCCGCCGGGGCGCGTCGAGGTCGGTGGTCAGGAGATACGTCTCCCCCACCTTGTCCACGCCGGTGATCGCGTCCACGCCCACGAGGACCGGCGTCATCACCGTCTTCCCGTCCACGCGTGCGAGCTCGAACGTGTCCCCGCTCTTGTACGGCAGGCCGCGCGAGAGGAACGCCGCGCTCCGGTCCGTGCTCGAGAACAGCGACATGCTCTCGATGTCGGGCCGCCCCGTGCCGTAGACGAGCTCGTCGTCGAGGAGCAACGGATCCGCGAGCCGGTGGAACCGCACGCGCCGGTGCTGCTGCTCCTGGCCCGCCGGCACCGAGTCCGGGTCCGGGAGGCGCGTGTACCAGAACCCCGAGGCGTCGGGCGCCCACCGCACCCCCGAGAACTTCATCCGCGTGATCACGAGCGGAGCGTCCTTGCCCGTGGCGAGGTCGCGCAGGTACATCGTCGCGTTCTCGCTGCCCTTGCGGTCCCGGAAGTAGGCCACCCATCGCCCGTCGGGCGAGGGCTCGTAGCCGCGCAGGCCCTCGGTCCCGTCCTCGCTCCACGCGTTCGGGTCGAAGATCACCTCGTCGGGCCCGCTCCCGTCGTCCCGCTGCGCGTGCACGATCGCGTGGTTCTTCCCCGCCGGCCGCTCCGACCACCAGCGACGGCCTCCGACGAACCGCGGAAGGCTGCGGATGCTCTCGAGATCCAGCTCCGCCTCGATGCGCGCCGCGAGCGCCGCGCGGCCGGGCACGGCGTCGAGACGCGCGCGCACGAGCGCCTGTTGCGCCGCGTCCCACGCCGCGACCTCGGGGCTCCCGTCGTCCTCGAGCCACCGGTACGGGTCTCGGATCGTCTCCCCGTGGAGGACGTACGTGTCGTCGCCGAGCCGGGTGGCGGGATAGGCGGGACGCCCGGCTCCGGCGGCAGGTGCGGGAGCGGCCGCCGGTGCGGGGACGGGAGCCGGAGTCGGGGGGGAGGTCGGGGGCGGCGGGGGCGGAGGGACCGGCGCGACGCCCGGCGCCGGGGCGTCGGCGAACGAGCCACGTGCG
>CAZJJQ010000330.1:0-5125 GCA_964546345.1 uncultured Planctomycetales bacterium | reverse complement strand
GGCCAGCGCTTCGTGAAGGGGAGCATCCGCGTCCCCTTCCCCGCCGCCAGGATCACGCCGACGATCTCGCTCAACCCTTCGTCCTCCAGAACCTTCACAACGACTGGATCACGCCGGCCCGGTACAGCCGGACCTTCCCGCGGAGATAGAGCAGGAAGCGGGCCATGTCCGCGCTGGTCGCGAGCACCTTGAGCTTCGAGCTCCCGGCGAGCCGCTCGCCGTGCTCGACGGGCATCTCCGCGGCCCGCGCCCCGAGGGCCAGGAGCTTCACCGTCAGCTCCGTCGGCGTCGGGTACCCGCGGGCCTCGACGCGGAGCGAGCGGGCCATCTCCCCGCGGATCACCTTCAGCGCGCAGTTGGTGTCGCGCAGGTCGAGCCCGAACATCCCCCGCACGAGGAGGTTGAGCCCCCGGTCGGCGGCCACCCGCAGCGCGCTGTCGCGCTTGGCGCGGCGGTAGCCCGTGACGAAATCCAGCCCCTCGGCCTTGCACCGCGCGAGCATCGGGAGCGCGTCGGCGAGGTCGAACTGCCCGTCCGAGTCGAGGGTCACCACCCACGCGCCGCGCGTCGCCTCGAGGGCCCTCCCGAGCGCGAAGCCGTAGCCGTGGTTGGGGCGGAAGGTGAGGACCCGCAGGCCCTCCACCTCCCCCGCGAGCCGCGCGAGCGTCTCCCCCGTCGCGTCCGTGCTCCCGTCGTCGGTCAGCACGATCTCCGCGGCGATCCCCGCGCCGTCGAGCACGGCGCGCCAGTGGCGGACGACCCGCTCGATCCCCTCGGCCTCGTTGAAGACGGGGGCGGCCACCGACAGCTCGATCACAGGCGCGACGATACACGACCTCCGGGTGGGGTCGAGGAAGGGGTGAACCGTTGACCTCGGCGAGGGGCGTTGTTCGCCCTATCCCTCGGTGTTCATGGCGCGCCGGGTGGACGTGGACGACGAGCAGCTGCCACCGCGCCCGCTGAAGAAGAAGCCCGCGAAGAAGCCCCGCCCGCGGGGAGTGAGCCGTCGCTGCCCGGACGGCGGCGGTCGTCCGCGTGATAGCCTCCGCCCCATGTCGAAGGTGATCCCGCTGCGCTACGGCACGGCGTTCAAGAAGGCGTTCAGCGACGGGGAGGTGTTCTCGCGCTTCGCGAGCGACGTGCTCGGGGTCCCCATCCACATCGAGACGGTGCACCAGGAGTACTCCTACAAGGAGCCGGTCGGCCGCGTGAAGGTCGCGTACGACCTCTTCGGCGAGGACCTGGAGCACCGCATCGTCGTCGAGCTCCAGCACATCCGCGAGCAGGACTTCTTCGCGCGCTTCCTGCACTACCACGTCGTCTCCATCGTCGAGCAGGCCCACACCCACGAGGACTACCGCTCGGAGCGGACGGTCTACACCGTGGTGCTCCTCACCACCGAACCTCGCGCGAAGGACCTCCGCTTCAGCGTCGCGGTGAGCGACATGGACCCGGTGAGCGAGCAGGGGCAACGCCTCGGGGTCTATCGCCACCGGCTGGTGTTCCTCAACCCGAAGGTGATCAACGCGCAGACGCCGCCCGCGGCGCGGCGCTGGATGGAGCTCATCGCCGACTCCCTCGACGGCGAGGTCGAGGACGCACACTACCCCGACCCGATGATGAAGCGGGTGCTGGGGGCGATCCGCGACGAGGCCCTATCCCCCGAGGAGCTCGCCCGTATCAAGGACGAGGCCGCCTGGGAGAACACCAAGCGCGACTCGGCCCGCGACGCGGTCGTCGAGCACGCGCGCCGCATGCTTGTGATGCTCGCGCGGGCGGCGGGACTTCCGCTCGACGAGGCCGCGCTCGCCCGCATCGACGGGTGCGACGACGGCCCGACGCTCGAGCGCTGGACGCTGCGCGTGCCGACGGCGAAATCCGCGGGGGCGCTCTTCGAGGGGTGAGCGGGGGGCGCTTGCGGCAGGGCGGTGGGAGATCAACACCCCGCGCAGTTCGCACCGTCTCCCCCTCACGGCGACCCCATCGGGCCGGGCGGATGCGTCGTGGGGTGGCAGGGGATCACCTCGCTGGGCGTCACGATCTCCGCGGCGATCCCCGCGCCGTCGAGCACGGGGCGCCAGTGGCGGACGACCCGCTCGATCCCCTCGGCCTCGTTGAAGACGGGGGCGGCCACCGACAGCTCGATCACGGGCGCGACGATACACGACCCCACTCCCCCCACGCGCTGCGATAGCATCGTCGGCCCGGATGCTCCGCGCGCTCGTCGCCCTGCTGTTCGCGCTCGTCGTCGCGCTCGTCGCCGCGCCTGGGGCCCTCGCCCAGACGCCCTCGGGGGCGGCCTGCGGAGACGCCGCGGGGCGCTGGATCGCCCGCTGCAACGCGGCCCACGGCGCGTCCATCTCCCGCGTCGAGTGCCCGGCCCCGGGGCTCTTCCTCCTGACCACGCCCGACGCGCGGGTGGAGGTCCAGCACCGGGCGGCGCGGAGCTTCCGTCAGGTCAACGGCTGGGGCCTCTCGCTCATCCACGAAGACGCCGCCTGGGAGTCCCTCTCGGCCGACAAGCGGGCGGCCTTCGAGCGGGTGCTGGCCTGCGTCACGGCCGACGCCTCGCTCCCCACCACGGGCCCCTCCCCCGAGGCCCTCCAGGCGCTCCGTGGAGGCCCCCGCGCGGGTCGTACGCCCCCGCCCTCGGGGGCCGGTCGCTCCCCCCCGCCCGACGGCGACGGACAGCCTCGTCGCGGGGGCATGGCCCTCGCCCGCGGCGCCCGCTGGATCGTCCCCTGGCGCCTCCTCCTCGCCGCGGCGCTCCTGGTGGCCGCGCGGTGGCCCTGGCTCCGTCGCGCCCCGCGGGTCTTCGCGCGGCGCGCGGGGGCGGTGCTCGGGGCGTCGCTCGCGGTCCTCCTCCTGCGCTGGTGGGTCTACGGCCCGGGCTTCTTCCATCAGAACGGCCAGGGCCCGATGTGGGTCGACTCGGCCATCGGCGCCTGGCTCCCCTACGGTCCGGGCTTCCCCGAGCTCTTCAACGTCCCGGCGCGCCTCGTCCCGTCGGCGCCCGACCTCGCCCTCTTCGCCGCCCAGGGCCTCCTCTCGGGGCTCTCCCTCGTGGCCGCGTGGGGCCTCGCGCGCCGCTGCATGCCCGTCACGCCAGGCGCCCCCGTCCTCGCGGCGGCGGTGGCCTCCGTGCTCCTGGTCCACCCCGCGGTGGGACGCGTGTCGGTGACGGAGTCGTACCTCGCCACCGGGCTCTCCCTCGGGCTCCTCGGGGCGTGGGCCCTCTCCTTCGGCCACCTGCCGCGCGGGGACACGTGGGCGAAGCTCCGCGCGGTGGCGCCGACGCTGGCGGGGGGGCTCGTCCTCGCGCTCGCGGTGGGGGTCCACCCGGCAGGGTGGGTCCCGGCGGCGACGGTCCCGCTGGCGCTCCTGGCGACGCCGGGGAGCGTGAAGCGTCGGGGGAAGCGCCTCGCCCTCGCGTACGCCGTCGTGGGCGCGGTGGTGCTGGTGACGGCGGGCCCCGGGGTGCTGGAGGTGCTGCGCGGCGAGCTCGGCCAGCGCTGGACGCACCGGCCGCCGGTCCAGCAGGACACGCTCCGGCCCGCGCTGATGGCATGCGCCGCGGTGGCGCTCGTGGCCCTCGCGGCGAGCCGCCGTCGGCTCCGGGCGCTCGTGTGCGCGGTGGCGCTCTTCCCCCTCGCGGCCCTCGGGCCCGCGACGGACGCGATCACCGCGTCGGGGGCGCGGGAGTACATCGCCTCGGCCTTCCTGTGGATGCACGCGCCGGCCGCGGTGGCGCTCGTGGCGGCGGCGCTCGCGGGGGTTGCCCGCCGGGCGGTCCACGCGTGGGCGCTCGCGGCGCTGGTGGCGCTGGGGGGTGTCGCGTGGTCGGCGGTCCACTTCCGCGCCCAGACGCTCCACCCGGCCGACGACCTCGAGCAGCGCGCGTTTCTCCGGTGGCGCGACCGCATCCCGCCGGGCGCGTCGGTGGCGTGGCTCTCGCGGGCGGGCAACCACATCCTCGCGCTCCCGCTCTACCCGGCGACCGACCCCCGCGACCGCCTGGCGCTCCCGCTCAACGCGCAGGACGGCGCGGTCCCGCTGCCAGGCGGCGAGCGCTCGTACTGGTACCGCGCCTCGTCGTGCAGCACCCGCGAGGGCAGGGACTTCTGCGCGCGCGTCGAGCGGGCGCTCGCGCTCGAGCCCGTGGTGACGGCGACGTACCCGGGGCGCTGGAGCCTGTCGCACGTCCCCTTCGACCGCGAATGGGTGCGCGTCGGGCTCTACCGGGTGCGCGGGACGCGGTAGCATCGCCCCCGTGGAGCCCGATCGTCAGGTCGAGATCCAGCTCGGCCACATGTGCAACAACCGCTGCGTCTTCTGCGTCAGCGGGCAGCGCACGGCCTTGCGCGAGGCCTTCCCCCTCCCCGCGGCGCCCGTCCTCGAGCGGCTCCGCGAGGCCCGCGCGCAGGGGATCACCAAGGTCACCCTCCTCGGCGGCGAGCCCACGCTCCAGCCCGAGTTCATGGACGTGCTGCGCGGCGCGGTGGCCCTGGGCTTCAAGGAGATCGTGATCTTCACCAACGGCGTGAAGACCGCCCGCGACGCCTTCGTCGGGGAGATCCTCGACACCGGCGGCGACTTCACCTGGCGCCTCTCCTTCCAGGGCGCGACGCTCCTCTCGCACGAGAAGACCACGAAGAAGCTCGGCTCCTTCGGCCGCCTCAAGGAGACCCTCGCCAACCTCCACCGCCGGGCGCAGCGCATCACCGTCAACATGTGCGTGGTCCGTTCGAACTACGCCTCCGTCCCGGCCTTCCCCGCGCTCCTCTTGCCCTTCGGGGTGCGCCAGCTCCACCTCGACATGATGCGCCCCCTCGACGCCGGCGTCCGCACCGAGGACGAGCTCCGCGACACCCTCCCCTTCTACCCCGACATGGTGCCCGCCCTCACGGCCATGATCGAGGGCTTCGAGGCGGCGTCCCCGGGCTTCGACGTCAACGTCGGCAACCTCCCCTACTGCGTCGCGCCGCACCTCGCCCCGTGGATCCACCACCAGGGCGAGACCACCTTCACCGTCTCGGTGAACCAGCGCTACTCGCTGAGCGAGGCGAAGGACAAGTACCGCGTCCAGCGCCGCGACAAGGTGAAGCCCGCCCGCTGCGCCGACTGC
>CAZJJQ010000329.1:0-5125 GCA_964546345.1 uncultured Planctomycetales bacterium | reverse complement strand
CGGTCCTCGGTGGTGAAGATGACCGGTCGGTCGTCCATCAAGAGCCCCCCGGCGAACTGAAGGCGCAGTCTGTCGAGGGTCGTCTCGAAACAGACGTCCGCGAGCGTCGAGACGAGTAGTACGGTGTCAGGTGATCTTTCCGCAACGAGCGTCCTCCAGCGCATCGGCAGGCCGGCCGTCGCGGCCGTTCGCCAAGGGTGCGCATGCGCCTGCCCGCGCGGTTCGCCGGCACCGTGGGACGGGTCCGAGACGGATCCGTCAATTCGAGGTCGTTCCACGACCTTCGGCTGCCCGTGACCGGACCTGCGCGCTGCCACCGGCTCGTCTCGGACGGCGTGCGAACATGGCGGAGGAGGTCCGCAACGTGAGACTGGTTCTGGGTTCCCTCCTCGCGCTCGTCCTCCTCGCATCGGGCGCACCTTCCACGGAAGCGACCGAGGACGATCTCCACGTCGTGGGCATCGTGCTCGACCCCGCAGGGAAACCGCTGCCCTCCGTCCAGGTGCTCGCGTATGGCGCGACCACGCTCGCCGACTTCGCGAGTCGGCGTACGAAGGACCCCACGCTCGACCTGCCGCGGCCGGATGGGACCGGGACGACGGGAGCGGACGGTCGGTTCCGCATCCCGACCAAGACCGCAGGGCTCCATGCCTTGCGCGTGGATCCGCCGGGCACGGCGAGGGCGGTGCTCGGTGGGGTTCCGGCAGGCCGCGGGAGTGTCCCCAGCGTCGTCGTAAGGACGGAGACGCCGACCAGCCTCGAGGGGCACCTCGTCGATCCCCGCGGTAAACCCTTGGCCGGTGCGCGCGTGAGCGTGCTCGCGGGGTGTGGCAACTCGTACTCGGATCTGGCGGACTACACGCTTCGCACCTACGTCGTCGAGTCGGACGCGAGCGGTCGCTGGGTCGTCACCGGAGCGCGCCCGGACGGTGGGGGGGTCGTGACGATTCGTCCTCACCCTGCGGGCCCCCTCTGGTTCCGGTACTTCCTGGGATCCACCGAAGGGAAGGGGCCCACCCAGCTCGGAGGCACGGCGTCCGCGCGGTTCCGCCTCGTCGATCCCGACGGCCGGCCCGTCGCGGGGAAGATCGCTGCCGATGTGATGACCGAAGGGGCTCAGGCGTGGTTCCTGGTCTCCACGGGTGCGGACGGGATCGCCGTCGTCGAGGGCTTGCCCACGGGGAAGATGAGCATTCCGATCGCGGCCTCGAGCGAGATGCGGACCCCCGAGGTGGGCCTCAGAGCCGCATTCATGACCACGTTCGAGCTCGTGGACGGCAAGGTCCTCGATCAGGAGGTGCGCCTGGCGCCGACTCGTGTCCTCGAGGGGATCGTGACGGACGACCAGGGCCACCCGATCGCCGGGGCGATCGTCCGCCCACCGCAGGATGACCTGGAGCTGCCGACGGCCACGTCGGACGCGGCGGGACGGTTCCAGCTCCGGAACGTGCGCCACTGGGACATGGTGGAGGCCTCCGCACAGGGGTACCTCACGAGCAGGGCAAGACCCGCCTCGGACGCACCCACGGCAGGATCGGAGGGTTTGGTGATCCTTCGGCTGACCCGCTTCGGGGAGGTTGCGGGGCGAGTGCTCACACCCGACGGGAAACCGGCCGTCGGCTGGATCGTGGCGGCGGAGGGCGCCGGAGGGGGACTCGAGCACGTGATGACCTACACGGTCAGCGGTGAAGACGGTCGATTCCTGTACCCGATCGCGGCCGACGGCTCGTTCGTCCTCACGACGAGCGGACCGGAAGCGTTCGGAGAGACCACCGCCACCGTGGTCGCGGGCAAGCGGACCGAAGGCGCGATCATCAGGACGCGGAGCCCCTGATCCTCGTGGGGACGTGGTGGCCCGGGACTCGGGGAGGGGCCCGGCGCCCTGCGCGCGCAGGGACCGGATGCGGGGCGGCGCGGGCTCCGCGACCGTCCCGCCCGCGACGCCGGCCCCCGGCCCCCGCCGCCCCCACCGATCCTGGCACCCTTACCCCCACGTCGGGGGCTACCCCCCCATACCGCCGGGCGGGACGGGGACCGTGCCCCCACCCATGCCCGCCGGCGGGAGCGGCATCACGCCGCCGCCCATGCCCGCGCCACCGGTGCCCGGAGGACGCGGCGTCCCGGGCATGCCGAAGTCGCCGGCCTCGGCCTTCTTGAGGACGAGCTCGGTGTCGTGGCTGCCCGTGCCGACACCGCGCTTGATCGCGGCCTCGTCGCCCTGGCCGAAGCCGCGGTAGCCCGGCGCGAACCAGACCACGACGGTGTAGGTCGAGCCCGGCGGGATGTTCTCGACCGTGAACTTCCCCTGCGCGTCGGTCTGGTCGAACATCGTCGGCTCGACCGTGCCGTCGCCGGCCGTGTTCGCCGCCGGCTGGCCGCCGCCGCCCCGCGTCGGGTTCTCGGCCTTCGTGACGCCGACCGCGGCGCCCACGATCGGCTTGCCGTCCTCGCCCCGGACCGTGCCCGAGATCGTCTCGCCCTTCACGAGCGTGATCATGTGGTTCTCGAGGAGCTGGTCGGGCTGCACCATCAGGTCGTGGCGGTAGTAGGTGACGTAGCCGTCCGCCTCGACCTTCACGAGCGTGCGGCCCGCGGGGATCTTCGTGACCTCGTACCAGCCGTCGCGGTCGCTCGACTGCACCCGCGCGTCGAGGTAGCGGTCGGCGCGAAAGCCCTGGAGCGTCGCGAGGTCCACGTCGGGATCGAGGTGGCCGGTCCGCACGCGCGCGCCCGCGACCACCGCGCCGTGGTCGTCGATCACGCGCCCGCGCAACGTGGCCCCACCCTGCACCGTCACGTCCGCGGTCGCGACCTCGCCCGGCCTCACGGTGAACGGCTCGCTCTCGCCGGGGACGAACTCGTCGGCCTCGGCCTCGACGATCGAACGCTCGTCGGAGGGCACGGAGTCGATGCGGTAGCGGCCTTCCTCGTCCGTCAGCACCACGGCGTTCGAGGCGCCCGGCATGAACTGGCGGAACATCGACCGCATGCCGCCCCGCCCGCCGCCGGGCCCCTGGGGCGCGATGCGCGTGCGCACGCGGGCGCCGGGCACCGGCACGCCCTTGCCGTTGCGCACCACGCCGGCGACCGAGCCCGCGGAGGTGAGCACGACGTCCTTCGTCACGACGCCGCCGACCTCGGGCATCTTCGCGCGGGAGCCCTCGTCCATCGGGTTCGGGCTCACGAAGCCGGGCGCGCCCGCGGACACGCTGAACTCGGTGTTGACCGGCACGCCGTCCACGCGATAGGTGCCGTCCTCCGAGGTGGTGGCGGTGCCCCAGCCGGTGAACGCCGCCTGGAACGACCACGGCATCACCGAGACCTGCGCGCCGGCCACGGGGACCGACGCCCCGTCGCGCATCGTCGTCACCTTGCCCGTGACCGAGCCGCCCGACTCGAGCGCCACGTCCACGTGCAGCGTCTCCCCCGCCTTCACCTCTCCCCAGCCCGTCTGCCCCATCATCGCGGTCGCGCTCTTGTCGGCGTAGCCCGCCGCCTTCACCTGCCCGAGGAACACGGGCCCGGGCCGGAGCCCCTGCAGCAGGAAGCGCCCCTGCGCGTCCGTGGTGGCCACCTGCGTCGAGGTCGTCATGTCCGCGTTCGCGCCCGCGTCGCCGCCGGCGCCCATGGGGCCGCCGCGCCCGCCGCGGCCCCCGCGCCCGCCCATCGGGCCCATCTGCATGCGCCCGACGACGGCGACCACGCGCGCCCCCTCGATGGGCGCGTTCGTCGCCGCGTCCGTCACGACGCCCTCGAGGGCCCCGCCCTTCTCGAGCACGAAGTCGCGCCGCATCTCCACCTGCACCATCGTCGGCGTCGAGTCGAACACGGGCGCGCGCCCCTCCGCGCTCACGCCGAACGCATAGCTCGACCCGCGGTTGAGCGAGTCGAGGACGTAGCTGCCGTCGGCCTTCGTGCGCGCGTAGTCCTTCTTGATCGAGCCCATGGCCATCCGACCGCCCTGCATGAAGTCCTCGATCGCGATGACCAGGGCGTCGGCGACCGGCTTGCCGGTCTCGTCGGTCACCTTGCCGCTCACGGTCGCGGAGGGCTGGAGCACGATGGTGATCGGGCCGGTCGCCACGTCCGGCGACAGCACGATGGAGGACTGCACCTTGAACCCGTAGCCCGGGTGCTTCGCCTTCAGCTCGTAGGCGGCGCCGGGCGTCAGCGACGCCAGCGCGAACTCGCCCCGCGCGTCCGCCTTCGCCTCGTCCGCCGCCATCGGGAGGCTGATCGCGCTCGAGACGAGCGACAACACCATCCCCTGCGACATGTCGAGGTCGTTGCCCATGTACGCCGACACCGAGGTCCCCGGCACCGGCAGGCCGCGCCCGTCGATCACCCGGCCGCGCAGCGCCACCTTCTCGCCGAGCAGGAGGTCCTGCAGGTCGGTCACCGCCTGCGCCCGCACCGTGACCGGCTTCATCTCGACCGCCGTGAAGCCCTTCCCCTCGATCTTGAGCGTCCAGTCCCGCGCCGCGCGCACGCCCTGCAGCAGCACGCGCCCGTCGGCGCCGGTCAGCCGCTCGATCGTCTCGCCCTTCGGCGACACCAGCCGCACCGGCTGGTCGGGCAGCGGCTTGCGCTGCTTGCCGAGCAGCAGGCGCACGCGCACGTCCCCCACGCCGCGCGCGTCGAACGCGCCCTGGAGCCCCGTGCTGCCGGCCGCGAGCTCCTCGGGCCGCATCGCCGCCGCGTCCCCCTCCAGGGCCTCCGGCGCCACGCCGTCCGCCCCGTCGCCCGAGCCCGTCCCGGCCGCCGGAGCGAACGGGTTGCCGACCACGAGGAACGCCGCCACCGCCGCCGCGGCGAGCACCCCGAGCAGCAACGGCGCCTTCGAACGGGACGGACCGGCCATGCATCACCTCCACGCGCGGAACGGGAACGGGGACCCTCGCCCCGACGCCTCCCGGCGCCGCGTGGGTCGAGGGGGAAAGCGTACTCCGAGGACGGGCCCCTCCCCCTCGGGGTTCCCTTGCGGAATCGGCTGGACCGCGAGGCGGGCGACCCGCTCAGCGATGTCAGGGGGGCGCGGGGGGCACGAACCGGCGCCGGCGGGGCCCCCCTTGCCGCCGGTCGCTTCCGGTCGCCCCCGATCGCGGCCCGTCGCCGCCGCACGCCC
>CAZJJQ010000328.1:0-5130 GCA_964546345.1 uncultured Planctomycetales bacterium | reverse complement strand
CCGACTTGATCGCGCCCGCCGCGCGGTCGCCGATCTTGAGGAAGGACATGAGGCCCGACGAGCGCCCGCCGCCGGACAGGGGCTCGTTCTCGCCGCGCAGCCGCGAGAAGTTGGTGCCCGTGCCCGAGCCGTACTTGAACAGGCGCGCCTCGCGGACCCAGAGGTCCATGATGCCGCCCTCGTTCACGAGGTCGTCGGAGACGCTCTGGATGAAGCAGGCGTGGGGCTGCGGGCGCTCGTAGGCCGAGGTCGAGGGCATGACCTGGCCCGTCTTCGGATCGACGTAGAGGTGGCCCTGCGAGGGGCCGTCGATGCCGTAGGCGAAGTGCAGGCCGGTGTTGAACCACTGGGGGCTGTTCGGCGCGCCGCGCTGCTCGGCGAGCATGCGGCACATCTCGTCGTAGAACGCCTGCGCGTCCTCCTTCGAGTCGAAGTAGTCGTGGGTCTCGCCCCAGTGCCGCCAGCAGCCGGCGAGGCGGTGGAACACCTGGCGCGCGTCGCGCTCGGCGCCGAGCACGGGCTTCCCGTCCTTCTGGAGGGGCTTCCCGTCGGGGCCCATCTGAGGCACGCCCTTGCGCCGGAAGTACTTCTGCGCGAGGACGTCCACCGCGACGCTCGACCAGGTCGAGGGCACGGTCACCCCCTCCTGTCGGAACACGACGGTGCCGTCGGGATTGCGGATCTCGGAGGTCCGCTGGGTGAACTCGATCCCCGCGTAGGGATCCTGGCCGGCGACGGTGAAGCGACGGGAAACCTTCATGACGACCTCTTTCGCTGCGCGCCACCCGCGGGTGGCGACGACGACCTCGGACGGTCCTTACTCCGACCCCAGCACCGACGAGCACGACCCGAACCCGACGAACGACGCACGCGGCGAGCGGAACGACCGAGCGCAAGATCCCGAGCCCGGTGCGACCCGGGACCCTTCGCACGGGACACGACACGCCACGACCCCACGGCCCGCGCCGCGAACCGCGTCGTGTCCCGCAGCGGGCCCTGCGGAAGGCCCGCCGCCGGCGGGACTCCCGGGGAGCGCCGAGCTCCGGAGCGCCTGGATCCAAAGAGCCGGGAACGGGAGAGCCCGCGCCCAGGTCAGCCTGGTCCACCGGCACCCCGAACGGCCGCGATCCGGCTCGGCCCCAGGGCTCCGGTCCCGCGGGCACCGCGGCGCACGGACTCCCAGGGTGGGACTCCGACGGCGTGGCGCCCCGGACGCCGGGGACGGCTGGTTCCGAGGGGCAGAGGGCGCGGGAGCGGCGAGCTGCGCTCGGCCCGCTCCAGCGGCCACTACCCATCGTGGCCCTCGAAGTTCCTACCCCAAGGGACGGTGTAACGGAGGAGAAAAGAAAACGCCCGCCTGCCCGCGGGCCATCGGCAGAACCTACAGGCGGGGGGGTACAGCCCTGCCGACCTCCTCCGGACCCTTCCCCCCCTCGCCCCCCCCATCCTCCGCAAGTCCTTGAACAAGCGGCGGTTAAGCGCGCTTGCGGATCGCGACCGGGGCCGCGCGTCCGCGCGCGCTACCGGGCGAGCGCGGCCGCGATCTTCGCCTCGACGGCCTCGACGTCGCGGATCGGGACCCCCTCCCACACGACCTTCCCGTTGCGGTCGAGGAGGTACGCGGAGGGGAAGCCCTCGATCCCGAAGAGGTCCGTGTTGCGCCCGGCGGCGTCGAAGAGCACCGGGTGCGTGACCGTGCGATCGCGGACCCGCTCCTCGGTGGACGCGAACCGCGTCTGGGGCCCGTTCTCGACGGAGATCACGACGAGCCCCTTCTCCCCCCATCGCTGGTGCCACTTCTCCATGTACGGCGCCATCAAGCGGCACCCCGGGCAGGTCGGGAACCCGAACTCGAGGTAGACGACCTTCCCGAGGCAGGCCGCGAGCGAGAGCGTCCCGCCGGGCGCGTTGAACCAGGTGCCGCCCTCGAGGTCGAGCTCGGGCGGGCGTTTGCCCTCGAGCTCGCGCGCGAGGGTCGCCTTGCGTTCCCCGCACGACGGCAGGCCGCAGAGCACGGCGAGGGCGACGACGGCGAACGCGAGGGGGCGGGCGAACGGGGCGACGATGCGCATGGGGCTGTTGTGCGGTCTGCGGGAGGGGCGGGCGAGGGGAATCGGGGGGGGAGGCGGGGGGCGGCGGGGGCGAGGGGGGGACGGGCGGCGCGGCGTCAGCGCTTCAGCAGTTCCCGGAGCCTGCGAACACCGGCCTCGAACGTGGGATCGCCCGTGCCGACGTGGGCCACAAGCTCCGACGGCGGCACGCCCACGCCTTCGGTGGGCGTCCCGTCGGGGAGCTCGTCCACCCAGCGGGAGAACCAGACGGAGACGCCGTTCGGCAGCTCGACGGGCGCGGGGCTGCCGCTCGCGCCGCGCGTGGGCTGGCCGAGGAGCACGGCGTGGGGCAACGCCGCCATCATCTTCGCGAAGCCCTCGCCGCTGCTCACGCAGCCGCGACCGATCAGGACGACGATGGGCTTGCGATAGGCCTGCCCCTCCCTCGGTCGCACCCAGGCGGGCGCCGGCTCGGAGAAGTCGCGCGGCGCGGGCCCGGAGCGCACGGACCGCCGCGCGTAGACGTGAGGGGCGTCGGCGAGCCGGGCGGCGAGGGCGAGGGCGCGCGCCTCGTCGCCGCCGACGTTCGCGCGCAGGTCGAGGAGGAGCCCGGCCTTGTCGAGCAGGCCGTCCAGCGCCGCCGCGAGCTCCGCGTGCGGCGCGTCCGTGCCGAGGAGGGAGGTGACGGCGAGGTAGCCGAGGTCGTCGTCGATGGTGCCGGCGAGCCCGATGCGCCCGATCTGCTTCATCCCCTTCAGGCGCGCGGCGACGGCCCGGTAGTCGTAGTTGCGCGGGGCGTCGCCGAAGAAGGTGGGGAAGATCCGCCCGTCGGACAGGCGGACCGTGACGTGGAGGTCCTGGAGCTCGGAGAGGGTCCGCTTCGCCGCCTCCGCGAACGCGCCCGGCTCGCCGTCCGCGGGGAAGGCAGCGCGGTGTTTGGCGAAGAACGCCGCGGGCTCGATCCCCTTCGCGGAGAAGTAGGAGTAGTAGCGGCTCATGTGACGCGCGAGCACGTCGAAGGAGGCGGCGGGCGCCAGCTCCTCGAGGACGAGCCGCCGCGCCTCGAGCGCGCCGGTCTTCGAGAGGAAGACGAGCACGTCGGCGCGGGCCGCGGGGGCGCGGAAGACGACCTCGCCCGGAGTCCAGACGTCGCGCAGGATGTGGTCCGTGTGGAAGGTCGGGCGGACGGGCGGCGACGGGGCCGTGAACCGCAGGCCGACGTAGGCGTTGTCGTTCTGGCCCGCGTCCTGCTTCGCCCCGAGGAGCCGGGCCTCGAACGAGAGCCGGTACGTCGCGCCCTCGCGCAGCGCGACCTCCTGCTTCACGAGCCACCACCGCCGGGTCGAGGCGTCGCCCGCGAGCCGCACGCCCCCCTCCTCCCCCGGCGCGACGAGCGACGTCGGCCCGTCGCCCTGATGGGCGCCCTCCTCCAGGCTCCACCGGACGGGCACCTGCTCGGGCTTCCTCCACTCTTTGAAGTCGGCATCCGTGAGGAGGGTGGCGGGCGCGGGCTCCGGGGCCGGGGCGGGCGCCGGCGCGGGGGCGGGAGCGGGCTCGTCCGCGTGGGCGGTGCCCGCCATCGCCGCGAGCGTCAGGAGCCAGGGGGAGAGGCGACGCTTCACCGGCCATCCTCCAGGAGGGACTCCGCGCATTCTCCACGGGTCCCGGCCCCCGCGGGCCCAAAGGGCCGGACAGCGTCGGCTCGAGAGCCAGCGACGGCGGTCAGTCGGCGCGGCCCCAGAGCACGAACGGGGCCCAGGCGGAGGGGTGGGCGGAAGCCCCCCCCGCGCCGAGGGCGGAGAGCTTGGCCGCGCGGAGCGCCGCGGGCGCCGAGAGCCGTTGCCCCAGGTAGCCGTCGTGGAAGCGCACCATGAAGGGACGCGTGGCCTGATCGGAGAGCGTCCACTGCGACGCGATCACCCGCGGCACGCCCGCGAGCAGGAACGCCCGGGGCAGGCCGTACACACCCTCCCCCTGCGCGACCTTCCCCCGCGCCGACTCGCACGCGGAGAGCACCACGAGATCGGCGGGCACGCGCGCACGGGCGAGCCGGTCCACGTCGAGCACGTCCCCGTCGGCGAGAAGGAGGCCCGAGCCCCGGGCGCGCACGGGGTCCACGACGCCGTGGCACGCGAAGTGGAGCGCGCGCAGACGGGACGGAGCGGCCTCGATGGCCGAGAGGACACCCTCCACGCTCGCCGAGCGCCCGAGCAGGAGCGAGCGAAGCCCCTCGGACACGAACCCGACCACGGCGCGCGCCTCGTCCGCGCTCTCGGGCAGCGCCCCCCGTCCGCCTCCCTCGTCGCCGCCGGGAGGGGTCGGGTCCCCGATGGCGAGCACGCGAGTGCCGCGAGGGGCGTCCTCCGCCGCCAGGGCGAGCCACACCCCCACCGACGGCGCGTACGTCATCTCGTACCGCTCGACGAGGCGCTGGGCGCGATCCTCCCCCGTGCGCACGAGGGCCTCGAACGGCACGAACGTCAGCTCGCCGTCGGGGATGATCACCAGGCTCGTGGCGCCCTCGAGGGCGGGCTCGACGGGGGCGAAGAGCCGCGCGCCGAGCCGGGACGCGAGGACCGTGTCGTCCGACCCCGGCGTGGAGGCGAGGCGCAGCCACGCGTCCACGTCCTTCATGAGCCCGTCCTCGTCGGGGATCTCCACGAGGTGCACGGCGTTCGACCGCACGACCACCGCGGCGACGCGACGGGGCATGCGGAGCTCGGGGTCGAAGTCGAGGACCTGGTAGAGCACGACGGCCGTGGAAGGCGAGAGGGCCGCCCGCAGCGTGCCGAGGCTCGGGGCGGGCGGCTCGACCCACGCGCTCGCCTTGCGGTCGGCGCGCTGGATGCGGTCGATGACCTCGTCGCGCCGCTTCCACGCCGCGGCGAGCGCCTTGCGCGCCTTCTCGGCGATCTGAGTGCCCTCGGCGCCCGAGGCGGACACGACCGCCGCGCGCGCCTGGTCGAGGCGGCGGCGGCTGTCCACGTCCTCCGCGAGCAGGTCGGGAGGCAGCCGCGAGGCGAGGAGGCCGGCCGCGTTCGCGAGCCCCGCCGCCAGGAGGCGCGCGCGCCCGGCCTCC
>CAZJJQ010000327.1:0-5138 GCA_964546345.1 uncultured Planctomycetales bacterium | reverse complement strand
GGTCCAGATACGATCTCCTCGCCGCCGCAGGTCGTTCCCTCCACTTCGGTTACGTGACTCGGCCTTGCGCGAGCCTCCGAAATCGAGCCCGATCGGTCGGGAGCGCATCGCCCCCGCATCGGGGGGGGCCGTGACGCCTTCTACGGTTTCCTCACAGCCACTCAGTCGTCGTCGGCGGGGGACGTGGGCGGGACGTCGCGGAGCGTGCCGCGCGAGATGCGGTCGAGGAGCTCGTCCACGTGGCCACCCGCCTGGTAGGGGCGGATGCCGACGGCGTCGAGGAGCACCGCCGCCTTCTTCGTGAAGCGGGTCGCCACCACGGCCGAGCATCCGGCCACCGCCGCGAGGAAGTCGCGCGGCACCCCCACGCCGTCGCGGCGCCGCAGGATGCCCGTGGGCAGCGCGCGCGTGCCGAGCCAGCGCGTGCGGTCGGTGCCCACGGCGTAGATCTGCACGTGCCCCGCGTCCACCAGGGTGCGGTCCACGAACCGCCCGTCGGAGGTGGCGACGGCGACGACCTTCGCCTTGCGGGGAGGGAGGATGTCGCCCTCGGGCGGTTCCTCGCGCCGCGGATCCGGAAGGAGCAGCATCGGGTCCACGTGGTCGAGGGAGGCCAGCGGGACGTCGCGCACGCGACCGTCGTCGAGCCACGCGAGGGCGCCCGGCGTGCGCGGGATGCCGTCGTCCTCGGCCTCGCGGTAGGCCCGGGCGACGACCGCCCGGCAGGCGTCGAGCTCGGCGGCCGTGGGGGTGCCGGCGCGGGCGAGCGGAGCGCGCAGCACCGGGCGATGGGGGACCACGTCCACGCGCTCGACGCCCGCCGTGGCGGCGAAGGCGGCGATCGCGGGCAGGTCCCGCACGTTCACCGTCGGGATCGCAGTGAAGCGGATCGCCACCGGGACGTGCTCGGCCACGAGCAGCCGCACCGCCCGGCGGCCCTCCTCGAGCACCAGGCGGGCCGCCTCCGGCCCGACGAGCAGGTCGCCGCGGTAGAAGGCGCGTCCGTAGACGCGCCACGCCACCTTCACGGTGGCGGCGTCCATGCGCAGCACCACGTGATGCACGCCCAGCTCGAGCAGCTCGTCGAGGTACTCCGCCACCAGCGGACCGTCGATCACGAGGCCCACCATGACGTCGGGATCGTGGTCGCGCAGCAGCGCGAGCGCGCGCAGGACCTGCGCCGCGCTCGCGAGCGGGTCCCCGGGGCCTTCGAGCTGGGCGACGAGCGGACCGCGGAGCGTCCGGCGCGCGGCGCCGACGTACCGCAGCACGTCCGCCGGATCGAGCGCCCCCGCGGGCTCCGGCGGCGTCCGGTCGCGACGCAGCACGAGGGGGCTCGGCGCGGCGGGCAGCACGACGCGCAGGACGTGCAGGCTCGGCTGCGCATCCGGGGCGCTCGAGGGGGCGGTCGGGTCGGCGGGCATCGGCGGCGAGGTGGGTGTATCCGCCGGCGCAGGGGCCCGCAAGCGCCGGGTCGCGTAGGATGCGGCGGACGCCTTCTCCCGCGGAGCGACGCATGGCCAGCGGCGACCAGCAGTTCACGAGCCACGACGGCGGCCCGCCCCCGTATCGCCCGCTCTCCGGCGGCGCGGTGACGGCGCTGGTCGTCGCGCTGCTCGCGTCGATCCCGGCCTTCATCGGGCTCTGGTGGGTGATGGCCGTGCCGCTCCTGGTCGCGCTGCTTGCGTGGCCCGGCGTCTCCTCCGGGCGGCGTCGCGGCAAGGGGCTCCTCTGGATCTCCCTGCTCCTCTCCGTGGGCGTCGGGGCGACGGCCTGGTGGATGCAGGGGGACCTCGCCAAGCGGATCGACGAGGGCGTGTCACCGCTCTTCGTGGCGCTCGACAAGGACGATCGCGCCACCCTCGACGCGTGGACCCTCGACTCCCCCGATCGCGCGGCCTCCTACGACCGCTGGAAGCAGCGGCTCGACGCCGCCCGCAAGGACGTCGGCCCCTGGTCGGGCAGCCTCCGCCTCGACCGCGGCTGGACGGGCCTCATGATGCGCCTCCTCATCCCGCCCGCCGGCGCGACCGAGGTGGAGCCGGTGGGTCCGAAGCCCATCGACCTCGCCAAGGCCCTCTGGTTCTGCCTGCCCCACAGCCGCGGCGATCTCTACCTCGCGCTCGAGCTCGGCGAGCCCGGCCAGTTCGACGAGGCGCACAAGGAGTTCTGGGCGCAGCTCTTCGGCGGCGCGACGCGCGTCGGCGGGCCGAAGGAGGGTGCCGGCCGACCGCCCCGCGTGCTCCGCGACGTGCGCGTGTTCCGCGTGCCGGAGTAGGCGACCCGGTGCGGGATGGGGGGGGCGGCGGGGGCCGGCACGCCCTCGTCCCGCCCGTCGCCGCCGGGGGGGGGGCGGGCCCGCCCGCTCGGGGGGTACACTCGGGCTCTCTCCCGGCCCCTGGAGGCCCTCCCTTGCGTCGTCTCCCCGTCCTCCTCCTGTCGCTGCTCCTGCCCTGCGCCCTGTCTTGGGTCGCTCCCGCCTTCGCGAAGCTCGAGGGGGCCCAGTGGACGGAGGCCGAGAAGCACTTCCGGCTCCTGTTCGGCCGGACGGGCGAGCCCGAGTCGAAGATCGAGATCGCCAAGACGATCGCCGGGGACGGCGAGCCGCGCTCCTACAAGGTGATCTCGGACGGCCTCCTCCTCCAGGCCGGGCACGTCCTCAAGCTCTCCGAGAAGCTCTCGAAGGACCTCGCCGCGCTGCAGGTCCTGCTGGGGAAGAAGCTCTCCGAGATGTACCCGGCCGACCGGGACGAGATGTACCGGCTCCAGGGGGAGGTCGGAGCGCTCGAGGCCCAGCGCGGCGAGGAGGAGAAGGTCCTCCGTCAGCTGGTGGTGCTGGCCGGGGGCTCCGACGGCCTGCGCGCGGCCGCCATCAAGGCCTCCCGCGGCAACTCCGACTGGCTGCTGCGTTCCATCGCCGCCCGCCTCGCCGCCACCAAGCCGGACGATCCCCTCTCCCACGACGTCCTCGCGGAGTCCGTGGACAAGGACAAGGACCCCCGCGTCCGTCTCGCCGCCCTCGAGGGGCTCGAGAAGGCGCCCGGGTCCTCGTGGCACGCGTTCGTGGCCTCCCGCGTCACCGATCCGGAGTGGGGCGTGCAGGTGGTGGCCGCCCGCATCGCCGGCGAGCGCGAGGTCGGCAAGGCGATCCCCGGCCTCATCCAGGCCCTGGTCAAGTGCCCGCCGCGCGTGGCCGAGGCGGTGGGCGCGGCCCTGCGCAAGCTCACCGGCCTCAACATGGAGCCCGACGCCGACGCCTGGGCCAAGTGGTGGGAGGTCAACCGCTCCAAGTGGGGCGAGGACGGCCGCCCGCTCGCGCCCGTGGTCTCCCAGCCCCGCGCGTCCGACGTCGAGTTCTACGGCCTCAAGGTGAAGTCGGACCGCATCCTCTACGTCATCGACATCAGCGGGAGCATGAAGTTCGAGAAGCAGGCCCCGCCCGGCAGCACCAAGCCCAAGGGGCCCACGACCGGCGAGGACAAGCCGAAGGCCGAGCCCCCGCAGAAGTTCAGCGGCCCGAAGATCGAGATCGCCAAGCAGGAGCTGATCCGGAGCCTGAAGAAGCTCGGCAAGGAGAGCTTCTTCAACATCATCGCGTTCAACCACCAGGTGCTGCAGTGGCAGCCCAAGATGATGGCGGCGACGGAGGCCAACAAGGAGCTCGCCTACGCCTGGATCCGCGACTTCGCCCCGGCCGGCAGCACCTACATCGACGGCGCGCTGCGGCTCGGCTTCAAGATGGCGGGCATGGGCGCGTACGACAAGGCCTATCCCGGCGTCAACGTGGACACGATCATCCTGCTCTCCGACGGGGCCCCGACGGACAACGCGTTCCCCGAGTCGAAGAACATGGAGCCGAAGGAGATCCTCCAGCACGTCCGCGAGTGGAACCCGGAGAAGCGGATCATCATCCACTGCGTCGGCATCGACAACGTGGTGGTGGGCATCCAGTTCATGCGCGACCTCGCCCGCGAGAACGGCGGCACCTACGTCGATGGCTAGCCGCGCGGGCCCCGACCGGCCGGCCTGGACCGCCCATCGCCCGCGCCGCGGGGCGCGCTGAGGGGCTCCATGCGCGGATGGATCGGCCCGATCGCCGTGGCCGGGATCCCGGTGAAGGTCCACCTGCTCGCGCTGGTGCTGCCCCTCCTGCTGGCGGGCTTCGTCTTCCGGGACCCCGACGCCGCGTCGGTCCTCGGGCGCGTGCTCCTCTTCGACGTGGGCCTCGTCTGCGTGTTCGCCCACGAGATGGGCCACGCGCTCGCCGCGCGCCGGAGGGGCATGAAGGTCTCCGAGGTGCTCATCCACCCCTTCGGCGGGATGGCGCTCGTCGAGCGCCGGCTGCCTCCCCGCTGGCGCGCGCGCGACGACGGCCTCGTCGCCGCCGCGGGCCCCGCGACGAACCTCGCGCTCGCGGGGCTCCTGTTCCTCGGGGCGTGGGCCTTCGACCGCCGCGTGACGCCGTGGGTCCCCGGCGGGTGGCGCGACCCCCTCGGCCTCGCCGTCGGGGTCAACCTGTCCATGGGGATCATCAACCTGGTGCCCGTGTTCCCGGCGGACGGGGGCCACGTCCTGCGGTCGCTGCTCGCGCGGGTCCTCGGCTACGAGCCGGCCACCCGCGTCCTCGCGGCCCTCACGGCCCTGGGGGTGCTCGCGGCGCCGGTGCTCGCCGTGACGGTGGGGCGCGGCGAGGTGCGGTGGCTCGTCCTCTCGAGCCTCCTCTCCTTCTGGCTCGGCGCCTCGCTCCTGCGCGAGCTGCGCTGGGCCGGGCTCCACCGGTTCCTCGGCGACTTCCGCGCCTTCGTGGCCGCGCGGCGCGGGGTCCTGCCCGCGCTCGACCGGCTGCCGCGGTTCGGGGCGGACGGCGAGCCGGTCCCGGGGAACGGGGTGCTCGAGGAGCCCGCGGTCCGCGACGCCTTCGCCGCGTGGATGGAGGGGAGCCGCGAGCCGAGCCCGCCCCTGCCCCCGCCGCCCCCGGTATCCCCCGCCCCGACCGCCCTCCCGACGCCGGCGTCGGACCCGCCGCCCGCCACGGCCGCCGTCAGTCCTTGAGGACGTAGGCGAAGATGAGGGGCGCGACGATGGTGGCGTCGGACTGGATCATGAACTTCGGCGTGTCCACGTCGAGCTTGCCCCAG
>CAZJJQ010000326.1:0-5139 GCA_964546345.1 uncultured Planctomycetales bacterium | reverse complement strand
GACGGGACCGCCCGCCCCTACTTCCCGGCGGGACCCGGGCCCGCCCCGTCGGCCGGCGCCTTGCGCGGCGCGGGGTCGAGCTTCACCGAGACGGAGTTCACGCAGTAGCGCAGCCCGGTGGGGGCCGGGCCGTCGTCGAAGACGTGCCCGAGGTGGCCGCCGCAGCGCGTGCAGGTGATCTCGGTGCGGATCATGCCGTGGCTCCGGTCCACGGTCTCGGTGATGCGCGCACCCGCGGCGGCGCGGAAGAAGGACGGCCAGCCGCAGCCCGAGTGGAACTTCTCGGTGGAGGTGAACAGGAGCGCGTCGCAGGCGGCGCAGCGGTAGACCCCGGGCGTCTCGGTGTCCGTGTACTCGCCCGTGAACGCGCGTTCGGTCCCCTTCTCGCGGAGCACGCGGTACTGCTCGGGCGTCAGGAGCTGCTTCCACTCGGCGTCGGTCTTCACGACGGGAGTCGCGTCGGCGTCGGGCTTCGTCATGGAGGGGTCCAGGGGGGCGGAGGGCGGCGGCGTCGCGCGGCGGTCGCACGCGGCGAGGAGGGGGAGGAGGAGCGCGGCGAGGAGGACCGGTCGCATGGGGGACAGGCTACCGACCGGTCCAGGGAGGAGGGGGGGCGACGGGGGCGGAACGAAGGCGTCCGCACCTCCGGTACCGGGTCCGCTACCTGCCGACGAGGGGCTTCCGGGCCTCGAGGGCCTCCCAGCGGGCGTAGAGGGCCTCGATCTTCCTCTCGGCGGTCCGGCGCTCGGCCACCAGCCGCTCGTGCGCATCCTGCGGACGGGTGTAGAGACCCGGGTCGGAGAGCTGCGCATCCACCGTCGCGAGGAACGCCTCGGCGGCGGCGATCAGGTCGGGCAGGTCGGCGAGCTCGCGCTTCTCGCCTCCGGAGAGCGGACGCGCGTCGCCTGCAGGGGTGGCGTTTGGCGTGGAGGCAGGCGCGGCCTTTTGCGCCGCGGCCGGGGGCGACGCGGGCTTCCCCCGAGTCGCCGCCGCCGCCGCCGCGCGCTCGCGGCCGGCGAGCTTCGCGAGCAGGTCGGTGGCGTTGCCCACGTGGTGGACGATCCCGCCGTGGCCGTCCATGTGGACGAGCCGCGTCGCGACGCGGTCGAGGAAGTAGCGGTCGTGGCTGATGACCACCACGGCGCCCTCGAACGCGACCAGGGCCTCCTCGAGCGCGCGCAGCGTCGGGAGGTCGAGGTCGTTCGTCGGCTCGTCGAGGGCGATCACGTTGCCGCCCGCGCACAGGAGCTTCGCGAGCAGCACGCGGTTGCGCTCGCCACCGGAGAGGCGGCTGACGGCGGTGCGCTGGAGCGAGCCCGAGAACAGGAACTGGTCGAGGAAGCTCTCCGTGCGCACGAGCCGGTCGCCCACGCGCACCACCTCGGACTCGCCGCCGATCTCCTCGAGGACGGTCTTGTCCGGGTCGAGGTCGGTGCGCTGCTGGTCCACGAACGCGGTGCGGACCGTGGGGCCCATGACGACCGTGCCCGCGTCGGGAGCCAGGAGGCCCAGGCACATCTTGAGCAGCGTGGTCTTGCCCGCGCCGTTCGGCCCGAGGATGCCGAGCCGCGTGCCGGGGCCGATCTCGAGGTCCAGGGGGGGGACCACGACGCGGTCGCCGTAGCGCTTCGTCACCCCCTTCAGGAGGATGCCCTTGGTCCCGAGCGGGGGGCCCGAGGGGATGCGCAGCTCGAGCTCCTCGACGGCGCCGAGGGGCTCGGCCGCCGTGAGCGAGAGGTAGCGCCCGATGCGGGCCTTGTCCTTGCAGCGCTGGGCGGGCGGGCCGCGCCGCATCCAGGCGGTCTCGCGGCGCAGGACGCTGGCCCGCATCTCGGCGTACCGACGATCCGCCTGGGCCCTCTCGGCCTTGACGACCAGGTAGTCGCCGTAGCCGCCGTCGTAGGCGTACAGGCGCTTGCGGTCCACCTCGAGGATGCGATCGACGACCCGGTCGAGCACGTAGCGGTCGTGCGTGACCAGGACGAGGGGCGTCCGCCGCTCCAGGAGGAGATCCTCGAGCCGGTCGATCGTCACGGCGTCGAGGTGGTTGGTCGGCTCGTCGAGGAGGAGGAGGTCGGGCTGCGCGAGCAGCAGCCGGGCGAGGGCCACCCGCCGGCGCTCCCCGCCCGAGAGCGTGGCGCACCTCGCCTCGAGGTCCTCCATGCCGAGCACGTGGAGGAGGGCCTCGACCTGGTGCCCCACGTCGTGGCCGCCCATACGGTCGAGCTGCGCCTCGAGCTCCGTCTGGCGGTCGAACAGCGCCTGGAGGCGGGCCGGCGTGAGCCCGGGCGCGGCCAACGCGTGGTGCACCTCCTCGAGCGCCTTCGTCGTCTCGACGTGGGCCGAGAGCCCCTCCGCCGCCGCCTCGAAGACCGTGAGCGCCGGATCGATCTCGGGCTCCTGGGGGAGGTAGCCCATGCGCAGGTCGCGCTTCACCGTGCGCTCGCCGCCGTCGGGCCCCTCGAGGCCCGCGAGGATCCGCAGGAGCGTGGACTTGCCGCTCCCGTTGGCGCCCAGGAGCCCGACGCGCTCGCCTTCCTCGATGGCCAGGGTGATGCCGTCGAGCACGACGATGTCGCCGTGCACCTTGCGGACGTCCTTGAGCGCGACGAGGGCCATGGGGCGGGCATCCTGCCCTGCCCCGGAGGGAACGGCGCGGATCGCCCTTCCGCGCGAGGATGCTCCTACGCCGGGCCCGTCTCCGCCGCGGGATCCGAGAGCAGCTTCCAGACGAACCCCGCGAGCGCGGCGCCGACCAGGGGGGCGACCCAGAACAGCCAGAGCTGGCCCAGCGCCTCGGCGCCGGCGAAGAGGGCGGGGCCCGTGCTGCGGGCGGGGTTCACGGAGGTGTTCGTCACGGGGATGCTGACCAGGTGGATCAGCGTCAGGGCGAGGCCGATCGCGAGGCCCGCGAACCCCGGCGCGGCCCGCCGGCTCGTGGCGCCCAGGATGACGAGCAGGAAGGCGAAGGTCATGACGACCTCGGTCACGAGGCCCGAGACCAGGGAGAAGCCCGCGGGGGACCGGTCGCCGTACCCGTTGGAGGCGAGCCCGGCGGCCACGGGGTCGTAGCCCGCCTTGTGGCCCTTCGCGACGATCAGGATCGTGAGCGCGCCGAGGATCGCGCCTCCGACCTGCGCCGCGACGTACTTCGGGACGTCCTTCCCGGGGAAGCGGCCGGCGACCGTGAGCCCGATCGTCACCGCGGGGTTGAGATGGCATCCCGAGATCGGGCCGATCGCGTACGCCATCGAGACCACCGTGAGGCCGAACGCGATCGAGATCCCCGCGAAGCCGATCGCGGGGCCCGCCAGCACGGCCGCGCCGCAGCCGCCGACGACGAGCCACCACGTCCCGATCATCTCGGCCGCGAGCTTTCTTCCCATCGACATGCGCACGTCTCCGCCGCGGGGGGCTCCGCGGGCGGCGAACGGTAGCACGGCGCCCGGTGCGGAGGCGAGGGGCGAGGGGCGAGGGGCAGGGGGCGGCGGAGGCGGAGGCGGGGGTCCGCTCCCCGCAGGGGGGGCCACGTCCCGGAACCGGGGTCAGACCCCTGCCGCGGCCGGTCGGAGGAGGAGGGGGGCGGCGGGGGGATACAGCCCGGCGAGGATGCGGCGCGTCGCGTCGAGGAGCGCCCCCGCCGCCTGGGCGCGTAGCGCCGGCTCGGCCGGCGCGCCCTGGCGCGTGCCCATGCGGAAGGCCGCGTCGAGGGCGTTCGCGTGGGGGACGAGGGCCTCGTGGATGCGCACGGCCCAGTCGGCGGGCAGGTCCACCTCCTGGAAGCCCCCGCGCCCCCTGCCGAAGTGCGCGACGGCCAGGTAGCGCGCCACCGCGTCCCTCACCAGCCGCGCGAGCGCGTCCTCCGACCACGAGACCGCGGGGTCGCCGAGGCCGCCCACGCGGGCGAAGCCCTTCGCGAGCCCCGCGCCCCCCAGCGCCCCCAGGATGGCCCCGAGGACGGCGCCGCCGCCGAAGGAGAGCCCGCCCGTGGCCAGGTCCGCGGCGAGCCCGCTGAGCGCCCCGCTCGCGAGCCCGCCCCAGATCGCCCCCTTGCGCACGGACAGCACCTGCTGGCCCTGCAGCGAGAAGTCCTTCAGCTCCTCCTCGATCCGGGGCGCCGTGGACCCGTCGAGGCCGTGGAGCCGGAGGAGGTCTCCCATCAGCCCGCGCGTGGACGCCTCGAGCCGCTCGCCGAGGCCCTCCATCGCCTTGCGCTTCTCGGCGCTCGAGGCGCGGCGGGGGAGGGGCACGCGGTCGGTCGCGGCGCGCGCGACGTGGGCGGCGAGGCGCTCCATGGCGGCGTGGAACGTCGCGAGCGAGCGGGCCGCGAAGGCGTCCGCGAGCGCGCGCATGGCCGGGGCCTTCGCCTCCGGGACGAGGGCCGTCAGCCGCTCGAACAGCGCGGGCTCCTCGACCCAGCAGCGCGAGAACGCGTCGAGGGAGTGGACCCCCTTCACGAGCGGCCATCGCGCGGCCGCCGCGCGCCAGGCCTCCTCGCGCTCGCGTTCGCCCGCGGGATCGACGCCGGGTCCCACCTGGTTGAGGAGGAGCAGCACGGGCCGACCCACCCACGCGAGGATGTCCATCTCGGGCTGCACGTACCCCGCGTCCTCGGGCGACTCCGACGCGTTCACGAGGTAGAGGACCACGTCCGCGCGCTCGCGCACGCTGCGGACCGCCTCCTGGCTGCACCACGTCGGCTTGTCGCGCATCCGGTCCCACACCTGATGCAGGAACCACCCGATGGGGTTGCCCTCGGCGCCGAGCCGTCGCTTGAGGCGCGCCGAGTCCCCGAACCCCGGCGTGTCCTCGAGCACGAGCCGCGCCCCGTCGGTGGCGATCACCTCGTGGGCCTCCGTGACGACGGTGACGTGCGCCTGGTCGAGCACCTGGCCGACGTCCCGACGCAGGAGCGTGCGCGCGAGCGTCGTCTTCCCGACGTTCGTGTGGGCCACCAGGGAGAGCGTGACGGTCTCCATCAGCGGTCACGGCCCGTCGCCGGCAGGAGGCCCGCGGCCCGCGCGACGCGCTCCACGCGCGCGTCGCCCTCGGCGAGGCCGAGGTCCACGTGCACGACCTCGCTCCCGGCCTCGCGCGCCACGCGGTCCCAGAGCCGCCGTCGCTCGTCGAGCCGTGCGG
>CAZJJQ010000325.1:0-5141 GCA_964546345.1 uncultured Planctomycetales bacterium | reverse complement strand
AAGGCGTACGACCAGCTCGCGGGCGCGTACGGCGACCCCAAGGAGTCGCGCAAGGCCACGGCGGCCCTCGTGGCCTCCCTCGCGTGGGAGGCGAGCAAGCCCCGGATCGGGAAGGCCCAGAAGGCGATGGCGACGGCGCTCGCGGACAACCGCCTCGACGAGGCCGCGCGGCTCCACGTGGGCCTGTGCGCCGCCGACCCCACGACCGCCGCCGCCGGCAAGTTCGACGCCCCGCTGATCGAGGCGGCCCAGAAGGAGATGGTGCTCCTCGGCAGCCCGACGAACGAGCTCCTCGCCTACGTTTCCCTCCCGAAGGGATGGCAGAAGGGGAAGACGTATCCGGTCGTCGTCGGCGTGGAGGGGGCCGGTTGCGGCTTCCTCGGCTACGGCAACGGGCTCCGCAGCACCCGCGGCTCCCGCGCCGCGATCGTCGTGGCGCCCATCACGCTCTCGAACACGAACGCGCTCGATCCCGCGAAGTACCCGCAGTACGCGAAGTCCGTCCTCGACACGTGGGACGGCAGGCGCCTCGAGTTCGACGGGCCCGGCATCGACGCGATCCTCGCCCTCCTCTCGAAGCGCTTCGGCGCCGAGGAGAAGGTGTTCGTCACGGGCTTCTCGGGTGGCGGCAACTGGTGCTACTGGAAGCTCTTCATGGACCCCGCGCACGTGCGCGGCGCGGCGCCGGCGTGCGCCAACTTCTCGGGGGCGGGAATCTCGAGCCCGCCCGGCGCGGGAGAGGGCGGCGGCCCGCCGGTCCACCTCATGACCGGCGCCCAGGACCCGCACAAGGACGACGTCTTCGGCGCGAAGCCGGGCATCGAGGGCCAGACGGACGCAGCGCAGGACAAGCTCAAGGAGCTCGGCTACACGAAGATCACCCGCGTGCAGCTCCAGGCGGGCCACTCGCCGCTGCAGGCCGAGGTCTGGAAGTTCGTGGACGAGGTCCTGGGCGCGAAATGAGGCGGCGGGTCCTCCTCGGGCTCATGCAGCAGGAACGAGCGCAGCCCGAGGCAGGAGAGACCGGACGTGCAGACGTAACGAAGGTCGGAGGAGAGGCGGACCCGTACGGGAGGCGCCTCCGGTATCCGCCTTCGGTGTTCGCCTTCGGGACAAGCCTCTGCGCTCGGCGCACACGCGGCGCCCCCACCCGACCGAGCGACCGCGTTCCGTCGTAGGCCGCGGAAGCCGGGACGAGGATCGCGTGCCCGCACCCGCGGGCCGGGGGCCACGGCGGGCGCTGGATCCGAAGGGCGCCTCCGAACGGCGCCTCCGGTATCCGTCTCCGCGATCCGCCTCCGGTGTCCACCTTTGGGACAAGCCTCTGCGCTCGGCGCACACGCGGCGCCCCCACCCGACCGAGCGACCGCGTTCCGTCGTAGGCCGCGGAAGCCGGGACGAGGATCGCGTGTCCACAGACACGCCGACGAGTCCCCCGAGGACGACGAGTCCTCGAGGAGGACGAGGGCGGCCCAGGCGCGGCCTGGCGCGCCTCGGCCGCGGCGCACCCCGGCCCCGACGGCCGCGGTCGGGTCGTCCCTCAGCTCAGGGACGCACCTCGCTGGCGATTGGTTGGCGGAGAGGGAGGGATTCGAACCCCCGATGCCCTTGCGGGCATACCGGTTTTCGAAACCGGCGCATTCGGCCACTCTGCCACCTCTCCGCGAGGTCCGGCCGGCGAGGGGGTGACGCTACGGCCCCCCCCCGGCCCCGTCAAGAAAGCGGTTCCCCTCCGGCGCCCGCCCCTCCCGACGGCCGTCCCCGCCGTTCCGCGAAGAAGGCCTTCAGCACGGCGCCACAGGGCACGCCGAGCACCCCCGACCTCACCTCGATCCGGTGGTTGAGCCGGGCATCCCGCACCACGTCCGCGAGCGAGCCCACCGCACCCGCCTTCGGGTCGGGGGCGCCGAACACGAGCCGCGGCAGGCGTGCGTTCACGAGCGCGCCCGCGCACATGAAGCACGGCTCGAGGGTGACGTAGAGCGTGCAGCCGTCGAGTCGCCAGGAGCCGAGCCGCGCGGCCGCCTCGCGGACGGCGAGCACCTCCGCGTGGGCCGTCGGATCGTCGCTCGTCTCCCGCAGGTTGTGGGCGCGCGCGAGCACCTCCCCGCCGCGCACGACGACGGCGCCCACGGGCACCTCTCCCTTCGCCGCGGCGGCGTGCGCCTCGGCGAGCGCGAGCGCCATGAAGCGGTCGTCGTCGTGGATCCCGGGGGGCGGCGGGGGCGCGGCGGCGCGAGGCAGAGGCGACGGCGACGGCGGATCCTCCCCCGCGCCCCCCGCCGCCCCCCCGAGCCCCCTCGCCGTCACGGCCCCCTGCGGATCTTCGGGGTCGCCCCGCGGGCGGCTCGCGTATCGCCTTTCCGGGCGCACGTCCCGGTCGTGCGGAGGGCCTCGCACGACGCGAAGATCGTGAGCGCGTGATGGACCATCTTGAATCCGTGATCGGCGAGCACCTGTTGCTGGAGGTCCTCGATGGCGGGATTCTGGAACTCGACGACCGCGCGGCACTCGAGGCAGATCAGGTGGTCGTGGTGCTCCCGCGTGAGGGCGCGCTCGTAGCGGCGCTGCCCGTCGGCGAAGTCGTGGCCCTCGAGGATCCCCGAGTCCTCGAGCAGGGCGAGGGTGCGGTACACCGTCGAGAGCGAGACGGCCTCGCCCTCGCGCCGAAGCTCGGCGTGGACCTCGTCGGCGGTGAAGTGCCCCGCGTGCGCGAGCGCGCGCCGCACCATGGTCCGGCGCTGCTCGGTCATCTTGAGGCCCTGCTTGCGCAGGAAGGCCTCGAACACCTCGAGCGCGGCGTCGTCGGGTCCGGCGGACATGGCCCGCAGGATACCGGGCGCCCCGGGCGGCGCCAGCGGATCACTTCATCGCGACCATCTGCGCCACCGCGAGGCCCACGCGGCGCTGGATCGACCGGGGCGCCTTCACGGCGAGGTAGGTCTTCGTGGCGGTGATCGTCCAGCCCTCCGCCTCCCAGTCGCCCGGGACCATCTCGCGGACGAGATCGACGATGTGCTGGGGGTCGAGGAAGGGGTCGTCCTCCACCGGGACCTCCTTCGGCGCCGCCTCCCCCGCGTCGAAGCCCGACGGGAGAAGGTCGAGGTCGGGCCCCACGAAGTCGATCTTCTGCCACGTGAGCGGACGCACGTCGTAGAGGCGGAGGACCGGCTTCCCGAGCGCGTCGGCCCGCGTGGTGACGAAGACGACGTTGCCCTCGACCTTCGCCGCCAGCCCGTGGTGGCCCAGCACGAACTCGAGGACGAGCCCGACGGTGACGTCGTGCAGCGCGAGGTTCACGCGGATCGCGGCGAGGTCGATGCCGGCCTTCTCGATCACCGTGCGCCGGAGGACGTAGTTCCAGCCCGTGGCCGTGCGCAGCCACGTCAACACGTCGTCGAGGGACGCGTCCTCCAGCCGCACCTCGGCCAGCCGGCGGGTGGCGAGCCCCTCGAGGAGCTCGGCGGAGCGCCGCTCGAGCGGCCCCGCGACGGCGGTCGCCGCGAGCGGCAGCCGCGACACCGGGAGCGCCAGCGTCGCGAGGACGAGGGGGACGACGAGCGTAGCGGAGAGACGGCGATGCGGGGGGCGGTGGCGCACGGCGGAGGCTCCCGGGGAGGACCCCCTTCCAAACGCAGGCGGCAGGGCCCCGCCACGGCGTTCGGGGCGCCCGCGCCCGCCGGGTCAGCGCCCGGGGGGGACGGGCTCGAGGGCCCGCTTGGCGATGTCCGTGCGGTGGTGCTCGGCCTCCCACGAGATGGCGCCCACCGCGCGGTAGACACGGGCGCGGGCGTCCGCGAAATCGTCGCCGAGGGCGGTAACCGTGAGCACCCGTCCGCCGGCGGTCTGGTAGACGCCGTCCCGCTTGCGCGTGCCCGCGTGCACCACGGTCACCCCCTCCATGGCGGCGGCCTCCTCGAGGCCGCGGATGGGGCGCCCGGTGGGGTAGGCCTCCGGGTAGCCGCCGCTCGCCATCACGACCCCGACCACCGGCCGAGGGTCCACGTCCACGCCTTCGAGCTCGTCGAGGGTCCCCGCAGCGGCGGCCGCCAGGAGCTTCGCCACGTCCGTCCGCAGGCGGGGGAAGACCACCTGGGTTTCCGGGTCGCCGAAGCGCACGTTCCACTCGACGACCTTCGGCCCGCTGCGCGTGAGCATGAGCCCGGCATACAGGACGCCGCGGTACTCGATGCCCTCGCGCTTCAGCGCGTGCAGCATCGGCACGAGGATCGTGCGCACCACCGCGTCGAGGGCCTTCTCCGTCAGGATCGGCGCGGGGCTGTAGGCTCCCATGCCGCCGGTGTTGGGCCCCTGATCGCCGTCGTTCACCCGCTTGTGGTCCTGGGCGCTCGGCAGCAGCAGCAGGGTCTCGCCGTCGGTCACGGCGTGCACCGAGACCTCCTCGCCGCGCATGAACTCCTCGATGACGAGGGTGCCGCCGGCGTCCCCGAACTTGCGCTGCTCCATGGCGTCGGCGATCGCCCGGTGGGCCTCGTCGCGGCTGTAGCAGACGGTGACGCCCTTGCCGGCCGCGAGCCCGTCCGCCTTCACCACCAGCGGGTAGGACTCGGCCGCGACGCAGAACGCGCGCGCCTCTTCGGCCGAGGTGAACACGTGATAGGCGGCCGTGGGGATGTTGTTGCGCACCATGAGCGCCTTCGCCCAGGCCTTGCTCCCCTCGAGACGCGCGCCCGAGGCGCCGGGCCCGAAGCAGGGGACCCCGGCCTTGCGGAGCGCGTCCGCGAGCCCCGCCACCAGCGGGGCCTCGGGCCCGACGACGACGAGCTCCACCCCCATGGTCTTCGCGAACGCGACCAGCCCGTCCGGTCGGCTCGTCAGGAGGTCGGGGACGCAGTCGGCGACCTCGGCGATCGCATCGCTGCCGGGGGCGCACCAGAGGCGTTCCACCTGGGGGCTCTTGCGCAGGGCGATGCACAGGGCGTGCTCGCGCCCGCCGGCGCCGACGACGAGGATCTTCACGACGAGCTCCGTGGGAAAGACGTCCGGGCGCGGCCCGGGCCGGTCTTCTACCACGGGCAGTCCCCGGAACGGGGGCGCGGACCGGGGCCGTCCGCAGCGGGGTGCGGCTCAGGGATTGTGAAGAAATCGCCGTCGGGACGTACGGGCTCGCTTTCGGGGCT
>CAZJJQ010000324.1:0-5153 GCA_964546345.1 uncultured Planctomycetales bacterium | reverse complement strand
GCCAAGGCCGGCATCGTCGCCGGCGACGTCCTCGTCTCCATCGGGGGCGAGCCGCTGCCGAACCTCAAGGCCTACTCCGAGCTCCTCAAGCGCCACAAGCCGGGGGACGTCGTCCGCGTCCGCTGGGCCCGCGACGGCAAGGAGCAGGAGGCCGACGTCACTCTCGCCGCGCGCTGACCCGAGCGGAGCAGCGGAAACGCGCGGGCCCGGGGCCCCGGGGGACGCCCTCTCGGTCGCGGGCCGACCGGGAGGGAGGGGCTTCCTCTGTCCGGGTTCGAAGGGCGAGTGGATTCCGGGCGCCTGGGCCGCAGGCCCATCGGGGGCCGACCGAGCCTGGCTGCCGCCATGTCGGTCAATGCTAGAATGCGGTCATGTTGCCTGGCCTGCGAGCTCGAGTGCAGAATGGTCGCCTCGTCGTCGACGAGCCGACGGACCTCCCCGAGGGGACGGTCCTCGACCTCGTCGTGGACGACGGCGGGGACGACATGGACGACGCGGAGCGCACCGCGCTGGACGCCGCGATCGCGTCCGCCCTCGAGGCGGTACGCAAGGGAAAGGTCCGGGCCGCGGCGGACGTCCTTTCGGGGCTTCGCGCCAAGCGGTGAGCTTCGATGTCGTCGTAGCCGAGACTGCAGAGCGACAGCTGCACGTCATCGATGCGTGGTGGCGATTCCACCGTACGGCCGCCGCCGACCTCTTTGCCGCGGAGGTCGCGGACGCGTTCGAGACCCTCGCGACCCATCCTGGCGTAGGTGCGAAGGTCCGCAGCGACCGGGTCGAAGGGCTTCGCCGGATCCTGCTGCGGGCCACGCGCTATCACGTCTACTACGTCGCGACGGCGCGCTCCGTCGTCGTGCTGGCCATCTGGAGCGCAGTACGGGGTGTCGGTCCGCCGATCCCGATGCTCGCTCCTCCCTCCTGAGTTGCCCCCGGAGCCGGGGGGCCGCGGGATGCCGGAGGAGGAGAGGTGGCGCGACGCCGATCTTCCCCGCGGTCGCAGCGGGGGACGGGGTTCGCTTCTACAATGAACTCGTAGGAGGACCTCGACCATGGCCTTGCGACGGAGGGCGGCCGCGACGATCGCTCTTGCGATCGCGGGAGGATTCGCGGCGGGCGTCGCGGTCGATCGGTTCGTGCTTGTCGCACCCGCGCGCGGGACCGATGCGGCGGCCGAGCACGGGGACGCCCTGCGGGGTGCGTCCGCCGAGGATCTGCCCCCGAACTGCGGGACGCTCGCCGCCGGGCCGGTCGGGCCGCGACCGGCGGCGAGGGAGACGCAGGGCGTCGCCGCGGCCGAGGATCGCGACGAGCCGCGAGCCGAGGAACGGGCTGTGGGCGGATCGGGCACGACCGTCCCCGACGCGGTGCAGACCCTGGGTCGGGCACTCCTGTGGCGGGGGGGTGGGGGGCCGGAGGTCGCCGAGAGCGGAGATCGCGCCGCGGCGTTCCTCGAGGCGCACGCGAGTCGGGACGATCGGGACACCGGCCTGTTGATCGCCCGGTGGCTCGCCGCGCGGGGGCGCTCGGCGGAGGCGGCGCGCCGCCTGATCTCCCAGATCGGGCGGCGAACGCCGAGCGTGTCGGAGATCTACTGGCTGTCGCAGATCGATCCTCTCGCAGGCGTCACCGCGGCCCGGACGCTCGTCGAGCGGAAGCCCGGCTCTCCCGAGGCGCTCGAGTCGCTCGCCGAGAGCCTCGCGGCGGCGGGCGACTCCGCAGGGGCCTTCGACGCGTACGAGGCGGCGCTGCGCGCCGGCCTTCCCGCGAGGGACGGGGCCTCGGAGCTCGCGCGGCTCGATCCGGCACGGGCGATCCCGGTGCTCCTCGAGCTGAACGCCGGCCGGGACGTCGGGGACGGCGCGCGCGCGCTCGTCGAGGCGTATCTGCGCGTCGGCCGCGTCGCCGAGGCCGGTCGCGAGCTGGTGCGGCTGGCGATGGCTCAGGACGGCGCCAGCGGGCTGATCCAGGCGGCGGCGATCCTCGTGCCCGAGGAGACGGCGAAGGCTCTCGCGCCGCAGATGGACGACCTCGACGCCCTGGCGCAGACCGACAGCGAGGTGCTGATGGCCTATGCGGAGGCATTGCAGCGGGTCGGCCACCGTGCGGAGGCGCTCTCCGTCCTGCGGGCGGTCTTTCAGAAGCGCCCGAGCGATGCGGTGCTCGCCGAGATGCTGCGGTGCGACCCCGTCGCGTCGCGCGCGTACGTGGAGGCCCGCGTGCGCCCCTACGCGGGCGAGGACGGGCTCGATCGGATCCGTCTGCTCGGCATGCTCGGGCGCAGGGAGGAGGCGACCACCGTCTTCGATCTCGTCGCCCGCGGGGCTGCCCCGCAGCCCGATGCCTGGGCTGCGCTGGCGTACGCCGACCCGGGCCGGGCGATCCCCGCGTTGCGAGAGGGTCTGCGCGAGGCCCGTCGATCCGAGCCGGACGGCGCCTCCGAGTGGGGCGTTCGGCTGGCACAGGCGCCGCGATCGGCCGGATCTCCGAGGCGAAGGCCGCCTGGGCGGAGATCCCGGATCGCGTGCTCGATCTCGAAGCCTTGGTCGCGAAAGCGGCGCTGCGCTGATCCGGCGGGTGGAGCGTGGCGCGACGGAGAGGGGTCGGTTCGCGGGCCGGGCCGGTTGCACGCTCGGGGGCCCGCGCCTTGCCCCGCGCAATCGCCTCGCGACTTCACGCTGGAGGCACGGACGAGGTCGGCCGCGCTCGGCAGGCGCCCCTGCCCCCGCCGCCCCCGTCATTCCCTGGTCGTTCCACATCCCCCGGCCCGTCCTTCTTCGTGCCCAGTCCGTGCCGTCGGGGCGCCGCGTCGCCACAACCGCCCGGGCACGCGCGACTCCGCGCTCCAACGCGCGTTGACCGGCCCCGCGCCTGGGGGTAGCGTGCCCGGGAGTCCCGGCGCGGAGGTGAGCATGGCGAAGCACGACGATCCGGAAGACGGTCCGCCCGAGGGCGGCCTCTCCCGACGCGACCTCTTCCGGGCGGCCGGATGGACCGCCGCCGCGGGCGGCCTCCTCGGGGGCGTCCGCCGGGCCGTGGCCGGCGACGACGCGCCCGCGGGCCCCGCGCCGCGCGTCCAGGGGCCGACCGCCGTCGAGGTGACGCTGAACGTCAACGGCGCCGACCGGAAGGTCGTCGTCGAGCCGCGCGAGACGCTCCTCGACGTGCTCCGGCTCCCCCTCGACACCACGGGACCCAAGCGGGTGTGCGACCGCGGGGCGTGCGGCGCGTGCACGGTCCTGCTCGACGGGAAGCCGGTCAACGCCTGTTCGATGCTGGCCGTGGACGCCGAGGGCCGGACGATCACCACGGTCGAGGGGATCGCCACCTCGGCCGCGGGGCAGGCCCTCGTCGCGGAGTTCGTCAAGAAGGACGCGCTCCAGTGCGGCTTCTGCACGCCCGGGATGGTGACGTCGTGCGCGTCGGCCCTCGCCGCCCACGGCGCCTCGCTCACGGAGGCGAAGCTGCGGGAGGCCACCAGCGGCAACCTGTGCCGCTGTGGCACGTACCCGCACGTTCTGGCCGCGGCCTCGGCCGTCGCCGCCGCCGCGCGCGGGGGGAGGTAGCCCATGCCCGACGTCAAGATCATCGTCGGCGCCGGGGACGTCCGGAAGGAGATCACCGCGAAGGTCGAGGAGGGCGATGCCGCCCCCTGGGGCCTGGACGCGAAGCTCTCGGTCGTGGGCACCGAGGTGCCGCGGGTGGACGGGCTCGCGAAGGCGAACGGGGCGGCGAAGTACACCGCCGACGTGAACCGGACGAACATGGCCTTCGCGCGCATCGTGCGCTGCCCGCACGCGCACGCGAAGGTCGTCTCCGTGAACGTGGACGACGCAAAGGCGCTGCCCGGCGTGCTCGCCGTCGAGCGCGTGGGCGGCATGATGGGCGATCACGCGAGGTTCCCGGGGCATCCCGTCGTGGCGGTGTGCGCCGACACGGAGCTCCATCTCGAGGATGCGATCGCCGCGATCCGCGTCCAGTACGAGGTGCTTCCCCACGTCGTCGAGACCGAGGACGCCATGGCCGAGGGTGCGACCCCGGTCGATCCGAAGAAGCCGAACGTGAACGTGTGGGGCGGGCCCAAGCAGGGCGACCCCGACCCGGCGCTCGCCGCCGCCGAGGTTCGTGTCACGGCCGAGTACCGGACGCAGGTGCAGACCCACAGCGCGCTCGAGCCCCACGGCTCGGTCGCCGAGCCCGACGGGCAGGGCGGCCTCACGGTGTGGTGCTCGACCCAGGGCACGTTCAGCGTGCGGCGGGACCTCGCCGGGCTGACCAAGCTGCCCGAGTCGCAGGTCCGGGTGCTGACCGAGTTCATGGGCGGCGGGTTCGGCGCCAAGTTCGGCGCCGACGTGTGCGACCGGGTCGCGGCGCACTTCGCCCTGGCCCTCGGGCGGCCCGTGAAGTGCATGAACGACCGCCGCGAGGAGCACCTCGTGGGCGGAAACCGCCCCGACTCGATCCAGCGGCTCACGCTGGCGGGGAAGAAGGACGGCACCCTCACGGCGATCGTCGGCGAGACGTTCGGCACGGCGGGCACGTCCAACGGCGGCGGGACCGGCTGCGCCAACACCGGGCTCTACGGCATCCCGAACCAGCGCGTTCCGCAGGCCGCGGTCGCGACGAACACGGCCATCGGCCGCGCCTTCCGCGCGCCCGGGCACCCCCAGGGCGTGTACGCGCTCGAGGGGATGGTGGACGAGTACGCGCACGCGATCGGGATGGACCCGCTCGACGTGCGCCGGCTGAATGATCAACACCCCATCCGCAGGCTCGAGTGGCCGATCGGCGCCCAGAAGATCGAGTGGGCGAAGCACCGCCGCAAGGTGCCCGGCAGCGACCCCGGCCCCGTGAAGCGCGGGCTGGGCTGCGCGGGCGGCGTCTGGGGCAACTTCGGCGGCGGCGACCACCGGGTGGACGTCACCGTCGGCAAGGACGGCAGCGTCACCGTGCTGAACGGCGCGCAGGACATCGGCACGGGCACGAAGACCGTGCTCGCCATCGTGGTGGCCGAGGAGCTGGGCATCCAGCCCGCGGCGGTCACCGTCCGCATCGGCGACACGACCCTGCCGCCCGGCCCGGGCAGCGGCGGCAGCGTGACGGCGGTCTCGCTCGCGCCGGCGGCGCGCGAGGCGGCCGTGCGCGCCCGCGAGGGG
>CAZJJQ010000323.1:0-5159 GCA_964546345.1 uncultured Planctomycetales bacterium | reverse complement strand
GGACGCCGATCCGCACGTCGCGTCCGGAGAGCGCGACGAGGCGCTCCATGGGCGAGGCGCCGCGGCCCACCGGCTCGCCGTCCACGTCCAGGATCTCGTCGCCGACGCGCACGTCGAGGCCGGGCGCCGAGAGCGGGGACGCGCGCAGGCCGTCCCACGAGTCGCCGCGGGGGATGCGCGCGACCCGCCACGTGCCGCTCGCCGCGTCGAAGCCGAGATCGGCGCCGAGGAAGCCCTGGTACCACGTGGGCTCGGGACGGTAGTCGCCGCCCATCTCGTAGCAGTGCGACGTGCCGAGCTCGCCCTGCATCTCCCACAGCACGTCGGAGAACTCGCCGCGCGTCGCGGCGCGATCGACGAGGGGCAGGTAGCGGTCGTGGACCGCGCGCCAGTCGATCCCCGACATGTCGGGGGTCCAGAACTGGTCGCGCTGGAGACGCCAGGCCTCGCGGAACATCTGCCGCCACTCGAGGCCGGGGACGACCGACACGCGCAGGCGATCGAGGTCCACCCAGCCCGTCTCGCGGCTCGCGTCGTCGCGCGCGGCGACCTCCGGGCCCTTGACGCCGGCGGGGAGCACGCGGACGCGGTGGCCGCTGCGCACCACGAGCGAGCGGCCCGACGCCGACACCTCGAACGAGGTCACGCGATCGGTCACGGTCGTGACCTTGTCGTCGGCGAAGTCGTACGCCTCGAGCAGCCCGCGGGCGGGCGGCTCGGCGCCGCTGCCCCGCCGCTCGGCGTCGAGACTCCCCTCGATGGGGTAGGAGCAGAAGAGGGCCCGGCCCCGGACCCCCGCGACGGCCCCGTAGCGCCCCTCGGCGACGGGGAAGGCGACCACCCGGTCCGCGATGCCGTCGAAGTCAAGGCTCAGCCCCTTCGCCGGGGCGGCCCCGGACGCCGGGCTCACGCCGGCGGCCGGAGCGGCCGTCGGGGGCGTGCCGGCCGGCGCGCCGTCCGCGGCGCGCGGCTCGGGCGCCGGCGTGCCCACGGGCAGGCGCGGGGCGCGGTGCACCGCGCTGAACGGGGACGCCACGTCCTTGCGCAGCGTGACGAGGTGCGGACGGCTGCCGCGCGGGAAGCCCAGATCGAAGTACTGGCTGTCGTAGACCGGGTCGAACACGCGGTACGACGTGAAGTAGAGGTAGCGCCCGTCCGGGTCGAACGACGGCGAGCCGTCGCGGAAGTCGGGGCGCGTGACCTCGTGCGTCGTGCCCTCGACGGTGTCGAAGACGCGGATCGCACACGTGCGCTGGGACGTCGGGAAGCCGAACGCCAGCCAGCGCCCGTCGGCGGACCACGCGAGCCCCTCGATGCGGTCGAAGGGGGTCTGGGCGACGGTCTTGGCGGTCCCCGCCGCCAGGTCCACGACGATCACCTCCTGGCGCTGGTTCGAGAGCGCCACGCGCTCGGCGCCCGCCGGCGCGACGACGAGGTCGAGCGCACGACCGAGGTCGAGCTCGAGGCGCTTCGCCGGGGCGTCGGGGTCCACGGGGACGACCACCAGCGCCTCCTCCCCTCCTTCGTCGGAGAGCGCGACGAGCCGCTTGCCGTCGGGGAGCCAGCGCGCGAGCCGGTGACGGACGCCCGAGCCCGCCCCGAGCCGCGCGGGCGCGCCGTCCCACAGCCCGGCGGTGAACAGGCCGCCGCGCGCGACGCACGCGAGCGTGTGCCCCTCCGGGTGGACATCCACGTCCTCCACGTGCCGCGTGGCGGGCACGAACCGCCGGGCGCGCCCGGCGCGCGGTCCGGCCCCCGCGATCTCGGTCGCCGTGGCCACGTCCACCACGAAGAGGTCGGCCCCGGCGTGGTGCACCACCTGGCGCCCGTCCGTGTGCGGGAAACGGACGTAGAAGTCGTCGTGGGCGGTGTGCCGACGGAGGTCGAGCCCCTCGGGCGTGCAGCTGTAGAGGTTGCCGTGGCCCTCGTGGTCGCTCAGGAACCAGACGCGCTCGCCCACCCACATCGGCGACGCGAGGTTGCCGCGCAGGGTGAGCAGGGGCGCGAACTCGCCGTCGCCCCGCCGGTCGATCCACAACGTGCCCGCGGTGCCCCCGCGGTAGCGCTTCCAGCGCGCAGGGTCCCCGCTGTTGCGCCCGATCACGACGCCGGGCCCGTTCGGCTGGAACGAGATCGCGCGCGCGGGGCCCATGCCGAGCGGGCGCGAGGGGGCGCCGTCGAGCGGCACCTCGTGCAGGTGGTAGTAGCCGCGGAAGGGCTGGCCCACGTCGCTCGCGACGATCACGGCCGACCCGTCGCGCGACCAGCCGACCGTCGCCGTGAACGCGCCGAACCAGGTCAGGCGGCGCGGCGTCCCCCCGTCGAGGTCGAGCACGTACGCTTCGGCGGGCCCGTCGTCGCGCCCCGTGAAGGCGACGCGGCGACCGTCCGGGGACAGCACGGGAAACGTGGAGGTGCCCGGCCCCGCCGTGAGCCGTCGCGGCCGGCCGCCCCGGCTCGACACCTGCCAGAGATCGTCCTCGCTCACGAAGACGACGGTGTCGCCGGCGATCGTCGGGTGGCGGTAGTAGCCGGGCTCGAGGGCCATGCGGAGGGACTCCCATCCTTCAAGGGAACGTGAGGCGCCATTCAAGGGGCGCCCCGCGGGGGACGCCACCGAAAGGATCGACCGTCCGCGGCGAGGTCGGGACACGAAGAGGTCGCCGGGATCGGGGGGGCGGCGGGGGCCGCCGGGGGATCCCCCGTGCGGCGTCGCCTCCACACGGAAGATGCCGCCGAACCCGGCGGCGTTCCTCGCGCCTACGGCGCGCGCGTGGCGCGCTCGAGGTCGAGCATCCCCTTCCCGAGCTGCCCCGAGATCGTGGGGTTGGCCCCGTCGAGCGATCGCGCGGTGTCCGTGAGCCACTTCACCGGATCCCCGGGAGGAGGGAGGGGCTGCGAGGCGGCCATGAAGAGCGCCGCCCCGCCCGACACGAGGGCCGTGCTGAACGAGGTGCCCGACCAGCGCGCGGTCCGCGCGAACGAGAGCGGGTGGGCGCCCACCAGGTCCACGCCGGGGGCCACCAGGTCGATCGCCTGCCCGAACGAGGAGAACGGGGCCTTCACGTCGGTCGCGCCCGTGGCCGCCACGGCCACGGCGTCGCTCTGGTTCGCGGGGAAGTCCACCGAGGCGACCTGGCGGTTTCCCGCGCTCGCCACCACGACGACCCCGGCCCGGCGCGCGTTCGCGACGGCCTGCTTGAGGAAGGTGAGCTCGACGGCGACGCCGGCGCTCAGATTGATCACCTTCGCGCCGTGGGAGACCGCGTAGCCGATCGCGAGGCCCACGGAGCTCGCCGTGCCGCCGTTGTCGCTGTCGAGGGCGCGCAGCGGCAGGATGCGGGCCCCGGGGGCCACGGCGAGGATCAGGCTCGCCACGAACGTCCCGTGGCCGACCCCCTCGTCGATCAGCCCGTCCCGGTCGTCGTCGATCCCGTTGCCCACGTCGCTCGGGTCCGCGTCGCCGTCCACGAAGTCGTACCCGCCGGGCGCCACGTGCCCCGCGATCAGGGGATGGCCGGCGTCGAGCCCCGTGTCGATCACCGCCACCACGACGCCCTGGCCTAGCCAGCCGCGCAGGTGCGCCAGGTCGGCGCCGATGCGGGCGAGCGCGGGCTGGGTGCCCACGCTCTGCGCCGGATCGTCGGCGAACGCGGGGATCGTGAGGCCCCCGCCCTCGGGGAACGCGACCTCGTCCGAGTCCTCCTCGGCGTCCTCGACCTCGACCTCGTCGTGGAGGTCCTCGAGGAAGTCGTGCTGCGAGACGCCCTCGGGGATCTCGACGAGGTAGTAGTCGGTGCCCTCCACGGGACCGAGCACCGTGGCGCCCTTCGCGTCGCAGAGCCTCTCGAGCTCGGGCAGGCTCGTCGCCTTGACCGCGAGCCGGGTCCCGGCGGGGGACGTCGCGCCGCCGCCGGGGCCGCCGCCGAATCCCCCGCCGCCGCAGGCGGAAAGGGCGAGGAGCAGGCCGGCGAGGCCGGTCCACCGGGGCAGGGAGAGTCGCGGGAGGGTCATGCGGGAACTCCGGAGCAGCGGAACGCGAGCACGGCGCCCAGGTGGCCGGCCTCGGCGCCCCCCCGGGCCAAGGCCTCACCGAACGCACCTTCAGTATCGCCCTCTTTCCGGGCACGGTGGAACAGGGTCATCAACCGGGCGGCCGCCTCGTCGTCCACGTCGTCGTCGGTCCAGATCACCCGGCGGACGCCGGCGAGCAGCAGGGCCGTGACGAGCCCACCCCATGCCTGCGCCGCCCGACCGGTCGCCCGACCGCTGCGACACGCCGCAAGCACCACGAGCTCGGCCGCGACGCCCTCCGGGGGGAGGTCGGCGACGCTGAACCAGCCGTCCGCCACGCGCACGCCACCGAGGGGAGGCGCCCCTTCGGCGGCCCAGCCGTGGCCGGCGACGTGCACCACGCGCGCGGATCGTAGGGCATCGCTGACGGCGGCCTTCGTCGCCTGCGCGCCCGTGTGGACGCGCGCGGCCCCGGCCGCCTCGGCGATGGCCGCGACCTCGCGCTCCACGCCGGGCAGGTCGGGATCGCCCACGCCGAGGAGCACCGTGCCTTCGCCCCGGGGCGTGGCGGGTGCGCGTACCGCCCCCGCCGGGACCCGCAGCAGGCGGTGGCGCTCGCCGAGCCGCCCTCCGTGCATCGGGAGCAGCTCCCAGGGAACGTCGGGGAGGCGCGGATCGGCCACCACGCGCACGTCGCGGGGCCACGACCCCGCCTCGAGGCCCGGGAGCAGCCGCGAGGCGAGCCCTTCGAGGATGCGCTCGACGGCCCGGGGGTCGGCGCCCTCCGGGTCCGTCGTGCGCAGGAAGGCCCACCGTCGCGCGCGGATACGCAGCGACTCGGCGTACCCCTCGTGATCGTCCACGCGGCCGAGGTCGGCGGCGGGGCTCACGGCCGCCCCGCGGCGCACGATCCCGCGCACGCGGTCTCCGTGCCGCCAGACGTGCACGAGGGCGACGTCGTCGGGGAGCGGCGTGGACGCGGGCTGGTCGGTACGCACGATCCCGGGGCCGCGCTCGCGCCGCTCGTCGGCACGCCACGCCTCGGCGACCGCGCGCTCGATCGTGCGCGCCCGTCGTTCGAGCAGCCCCTCGGGCAGGGAGCCCGCCTCCACGCCGCGCGTGGGGCCCTCGCCCCGCGCGAGCCG
>CAZJJQ010000322.1:0-5162 GCA_964546345.1 uncultured Planctomycetales bacterium | reverse complement strand
CGACGGCGAGCGTCCTCAGGCCCTCGAGCCCGAGCGGCGCGCCCTTGAGCGGCACGCCGAACACCGGGGAGAGCATCACGTGGTTCGCGCCCGCCTCCTCCGCGGCGCGCAGCTCCTCGCGGGAGTGGCACGACACCCCCATCCATCCCGGATACCAGCCGCGCACCGCGCGCGGCGGGATCGCACGGGCGCCGAGCTGCACGCCGTCGGCCCCCACCGCGAGGGCCACGTCCACGCGATCGCCCACGAGGAGCGCCGCGCCGAGCCGGCGGCACCGCAGGAGGAGGCCGCCCGCGGCCTCGTACAACGCGCGACCGGTCGCCTCGGGGTCCCGCAGCCAGACGCAGGTGACCCCGGAGGAGAGCAGGGCGTCGAGACGCGCCCCGTCCCTCGCCCCCGCTTCGTCGCAGACGTAGACGAGGTGGAGGGCCGCCGGGAAGGGCTCCGCTCCCCTCATCGGGGCAGGACGCTCTCGAGGCCGCGCAGCAGGCCCACCCGACCGCGGACCTCGCGCACGCCGAGCACCACGCCGGCGAGGTAGCACTCGCGCGAGATCGCGTCGTGGCGCAGGGTGAGCACCTCGCCGAGCCCGCCGAAGATCACCTCCTGGTGCGCGACGAAGCCCGGGAGACGGATCGCGTGGACGTGCACGCCCCGATGCTCCGTGCCCCGGGCGCCCGGCGTCCCGCCGCCGGGCCCGCCTCCCGCGCCCGGGGCCGCCGCCGCGATGGCCTCGGCCGTGCGCAGCGCCGTGCCCGAGGGGGCGTCGGCCTTCCCGTCATGGTGGTACTCGACGATCTCGCACCGGGGCAGCAGGCGGGCGGCCTCCGCGGCGAGCCGCTGGAGGAGGATCGAGCCCATGGCGAAGTTCGGGGCGACGAGGAGCCCGCGCCCCGCCGCCTTCGCGCGGACGTCGAGATCGAGGAGGACGGACTCGGTGAGCCCCGTGGTGCCGATCACGCCGTGGCAGCCGGCCTCCAGGATGCGGCGGGCGTTCTGCGCCGCGGCCGCCGGGGTGGTGAAGTCCACGACCACCTCGACGCGGGCGGCGCGCGCGACGGCGACGAGGTCGTCGTCCTTCTCGATCCGCGCGACGAGCTCGAGGCCGGGCGTGCCCGACAGGCCCGGATCGAGGACCCGTCCCATGCGCCCCGCCGCGCCCGACAATGCCACGCGGATGCCGCTCACGGACGCTCCTTCCCGCCCGGCGGCCGCGAGCCCCGGGCGAACGCGAGCACGGCCTGCTCCTGCTCCTCGGTCTCGAGGCTGCCCGGCCGCAGCGCGCGGATCCGCTCGATGGCCTCGTCGGCGGCGAGCCCCGTGGACACGAGGTAGGCCGCGAGCACCGTGCCCGTGCGCCCGATCCCCGCGTGGCAGTGCACGACGGCGGGGCGGCCCGCCGCGAGCTGGCCCGCGAGGAAGTCCACCGTCCGACGGAGGGCCTCCGCGCTCGGGGCCGCGAAGTCACGGATCGGCTCGTGGTGGAGCGCGAAGCCGGCCCGGGCGAGCTCGGAAGGCGGCGGCTCCTCGGTGAGGGTCACGACGGCGCGGAGCCCCTGGCGCCAGAGCTCGTCGGCGTTCCCCGTCCGGGGCCTCGCCATGCCGGCCAGCCGTCCGGGGAGGATCCAACCGAAGTTGCCGAGCATGGGCCGCGGGTCCAGGGGAGGCGGGCATTTGAGCATGGAGGCGCGCGCGGTCCGAGGGTCGGACCGCCGCCTCGGCGGCCCCGCAGGGGGCCGCGCCGGCAGCCCCCGCCACCCCCGGAATGTGCGGCCGACGGGGCGCCGCGCGTCGGGGTGTTGCGCTCCGGGGGCGCCCGTGAACGTCCTCCTCGGCCTCCGCCCGGGTTGCGGGCGGGAGCCCGCGCCGTGGCTGCGCAGGCGAGCGTCCTTCCCTCGCCACCGCCCTCCCTACGGTGCGCCACCGGTCACGGCGAGGGCGCAGGAGGCGACCCAGGCGGCGCCGAGGGCGAGGAGTAGGGGGTCCTTGCCGATCAGCTCGGCGGGCCCGAGGCCCGTGGCGTCGGCGCGGAGGCGGGCCCGGAAGCGCAGCAGCGCGGCGGCCACGGGCAGCGAGGTGAGGGGCAGGGCGCGCGTCCCATGCAACGCGATCGTCGCCGGGGAGAGGCCGTAGGCGAGATAGCCGAGCCAGGCGGCGAGCAGCAGGAGGTCGGTCCCGCGCGAGAGCGTGCGCGCGGCGGGCCTCGCGAGGCGCCGCGCCTCCGCCTCGCGTTTGCCGACGGCGAGGGCGAGCGCGAGCACGCCTACGAGCGCGAGGAGCCACGGGGACGGCGGCACCCTCGCGGCGTGGGCGCCCGCCAGCACGCGGGCGACGAATCCGAGGGAGACCGCGAGGACGGCGAGGGGAGGGCTTCGCTTGAGGGCGAGCGAGTACGCCAGGGACAGCGCGAGGTAGCCGCCGAGCACCGCGGCGACGCCCGGCGGCAGGAGGGCCAGGGCGCAGGTCAGCGCGGCGGCGGCGAGGACGGAGGCCGTGACGAGGGCCTCGCACGGGCCGACGTCGCCGCGGGCGACGGGGCGGGCGCGGCGACGGGGATGTACGCGGTCGGAGGTCAGGTCGCGGACGTCGTTGACGAGATAGCCCGCGCTCGCGACGGCGCAGAACGCGAAGAAGGTCCAAAGCGTCGCGAGCCGGGCCGCGGGATCTCCCAGGCGGTGGCCGAAGAGGAGGGGCGCGCCCACGGGGACGTTCTTGACCCATTGCGCGGGGCGCAGGGCGACGAGACGGGCGGGCAGCGTCGTCACGGGCGGCGGGGAGGGGCGCCCCGGGCCGCGTCCGGGGTGCGCGCGAGGCGCGGCACGTCGCGCACCCGTCGGCGCCCGGAGAGGCCGTGGGCGGCGAGGATCGCGGCGCCGAGGGCGCAGGCCGCCCCGAGGCCGGCGAGGGACGCGAACGGGCCGACGACGACGAGGGCGAGCAGCGCCAGCGCGCCGTAGCGGAGCGCGACGAGGTCCACCGGATCGCCCGCCTTCGTGAGGCGCTGGTAGAGGTGGTCCGCATGGGCCTGCGAGAGCGGGATGCCCCGGCGCAGCTTGTGGACGAGGGCGCCCGCCACGTCCGCGATGGACGGCAGGAGCGCGGCGCCGAGGAGGGGCCACGGCATCGGGGCGAGGGGGACGGCCTCGGCGCGTGCGTCGCCGCTCGTGCAGACGCTGCACGCCACGAGCGCGCCGAGGAGGTGGCTCCCCCCGTCGCCGAGGAAGATGCGCGCGCGGGGCGCGTTCCAGAGCGCGAAGCCCACGAGCGAGGCGCCGGCCGCCGCGAACAGGGGGGCGGTCAACGGCGCGCCCGCGCCGGCGCCGGCGCCGAGCAGGACCGCGCAGGTCGCGGCCGTGATGCCGTCGATGCCGTCCACGAAGTTGACCACCGTGACGACGGCGAGGAGCCACAGCACGGTCATCGGGGCGGCGGCGACGCCGAGGTCGAGCGCGGGCCAGGGCCCCGTCGGGGCCCCGGCGAAGCGCAGGCCGAAGACCGCGACGGGCAGGACGCCGGCGAGCACCTGCAGCGCGAGCTTGCGGGCGGCGGGCAGGCCCCGTCCGCGCCGCCCTCCCACGAGATCGTCCGCCAGGCCCACGAGGAAGAAGAGCGTGGTCGCCGCGACGTAGGCGAAGGCCCTGCAGGCGACGAGCTGCGGGAGCACGGCGAGGAAGATCGCGACGCCGCCCACGCGGGGCGTGGGCACGGTGTGCGTGCGCCGGGAGGGGTCGGGCAGGTCGTACGCGCCCACGCGGCGCGCGAGCAGGAGGAGGAGCCCGGTCGCGACGGCGCCGAGCCCGAGCGGGAGGAGGAGCGCGGCCATGGTGGAGCGATCAGGGGCGTCGGCCCAACGGCACGAAGCCCACCGCTCGTCCGAACGCGCCCTCGACCTCCACGCGCAGCTCGCCGCCGGGGATGGGAGCCGCCCGGACGCGCAGCGGGCCCGGACCGGGCGCGAGGGCATGGAGGACGCGGGTGGGCAGCGTGCGCCGCACGCGCGTGATCAGGACCTCGTGCGTCTCCCCGAGGCCGGGGCCCCGCGCGAAGAGGCCGGTCCCCTGAGAGACCGACACGTCCGGAGCGGCGAAGGCGAACTCCCGCCCGAACCCGACCAGGCGTGCGCCGTCGCCTTCGACGTGCGCCACGAGGCCCGGGGTTAGGGGCCACACCCACGAGAGGTCGTGCGCCGAGGGGCCCACCGCCTCGTCGATCACGATCACGCACGGACCGTCGCACAGGCGCACGACCCGGCGGAGGACCACGCCCCGTGCGGGGGCTCGCAGGCCACCGGCATACGCTTCCGCGCACGATCCGCCCGCGTCCTGGCTCGCCTCCAGGCGACGGGCCCATCCCCGGGGGCGGTCCCCTTCCGGCCCCCCGGCGCCGGGACTCCCGATCCCGTCCACGCTCGGGCATGCACCGACGCCCGGGGAACGCGCGCAGGGCCTCGCTCCCGCGCCGTCCGGCTGCGTCGTGCACGCCGTCGCGACCACGCGGAGCCCGTCGAGGACCACCTCGATCGCCAGCGCGTCGGCGGCACCTCCGTGGACGGCCGACGCGGAGGGCGACGACGCCGCCCACAGGGTTGCAGCGCTGCGACCGTCGCTGGAGGAGAGGATCGCGACGCCCGCGGCCGGGAGGATCCGCGTCCGCGCGGGCTCCACGAACGGAGGAGGCCCGAGGGACGCGGGCGCCCAGGCGAGGAGCGACGCCGGCGGCAATGCGTCCCCGGGGGTGTCGGCGCGCGTCCGCAACGGCTCCCCATCGGCCAGCCGGTAGGCCGGGAGCGCGGCTGCGAGCCGCGCTGCGGCCCCGTGGACGCCCCGGGGCGGCGCCTCGCGCAGCCCCTCCGCCGTGGAGAGGGCGACGAGCAGCATCTCGAGGAGGAGGGCGTGGGCCACCGGGCCGCGTTCGACGTGGGTGCCGTCGGAGAGCACCTGCTCGGCCGCGCAGGTCGAGAGGATCGAGGCCCCTCGTTCGCGCCAGCCGCGCGCGGCGGCGTCCCCGAACCCCGCGCCGCCGCGGTACAGCGCGGCCCCCACGAGCGCGAGCGGAAGGCCCCTTTCGTCCCACGGGGGGTGCCTCGCGAGCACGGAGAGATCGTCCCGGAGGGCCGCGTCGGCCTCGACGAGGCCCGCGCATCGCGCCTCCACGAGGGCGAG
>CAZJJQ010000321.1:0-5231 GCA_964546345.1 uncultured Planctomycetales bacterium | reverse complement strand
GAGGAGGACGGCCGCACGGAAGGACGATCCATGAAGGCGACGCAGCTGCTGCACGACCTCGGCCAGAGCCTCTGGCTCGACAACATCACCCGCGACCTGCTCGCCTCGGGGACGCTCGCGCGCTACCTGACCGAGCTCTCGGTCACGGGGCTGACGTCGAACCCGACGATCTTCGACCAGGCGATCAAGAGCAGCACGTCCTACGACGCCTCGATCCGGGCCCTGCTCGACCAGGGACGGTCCGGGGAGGACCTCTTCTTCGAGCTGGCGCTCGACGACATCCGCCGCGCGGCCGACGTGTTCCGTCCCACCTGGGAGCGCACGGGCACCGCCGACGGGTGGGTCTCCCTCGAGGTCTCCCCGCTCCTCGCCTACGACACCGAGCGCACGCTCGCCGCCGCGAAGGACCTGTTCCGACGCGTCGCGCGGCCGAACGTGATGATCAAGATCCCCGGCACGAAGGAGGGGCTCCCCGCCATCGAGGAGGCGACGTTCGCCGGGGTCCCGGTCAACGTCACGCTCCTCTTCTCGCGCGAGCACTACCTCGCCGCGGCGGACGCGTGGCTGCGGGGCGTCGAGCGGCGCATCGAGAAGGGCCTCGACCCCGACGTGCGCTCCGTCGCCTCGGTGTTCGTCTCGCGCTGGGACGCCGCGGTCGCCGACAAGGTCCCCGAGGCGCTGCGCAACCGCCTGGCCATCGCCATGGCGGAGCGGACCTACGCCGCCTCCCGCGCCCTCCTCGCCTCCCCCCGCTGGCTCCGCGCGTGCAACTTCGGCGCCCGGCCGCAGCGCCTGCTCTGGGCGAGCACGGGCACGAAGGACCCGAAGGCGTCCAACGTCCTCTACGTGATGGCCCTCGCGGCCCCGTTCACGGTGGACACGATCCCCGAGGCCACGCTGAAGGCGCTGGCGACCTACGGCGACCTCGGTCCCGCCATGGCCCCGGACGGCGGAGGGTGCGAGCGGGTCCTCTCCGAGGTCTCGCGCGCGGGGATCGACCTGGAGGCGCTCGCGGCCAAGCTCCAGAGCGACGGCGCGACCTCGTTCGTCGCCTCGTGGAACAGCCTGATGGCCGTCATCGGGTCGAAGAGCGCCGCCCTGGCGCAGGGAGGACGGGGGGCCGCCCCGTGACCGCGGGAGGCGACCTCCCCCCCGACCGACCGGCGTGGAAGGCGCTCGCGCGGCACGCCGAGGCGATGCGCGGCGTCTCCCTCCGCACGCTGTTCGCGGAGGATCCGCGGCGCGGGGAGCGGCTGACGGCCGAGGGGGCGGGACTCTTCCTCGACTACGCGAAGCAGCGCGTCACGGACGAGACGCTCGCCCTGCTGCTGCGCCTCGCGGAGGAGGCGGGGCTTCCGGCGCGCATCGAGGCCATGTTCCGCGGGGAGAGGATCAACGTCACGGAGGGCCGCGCCGTCCTGCACGTCGCGCTGCGCGCCCCCCGCGACGCCTCCATCGTGGTGGACGGCCGGGACGTGGTCCCCGAGGTCCACGGCGTCCTCGATCGGATGGCGGCATTCTCCGACCGCGTGCGGTCGGGGGACCACCGAGGCCACACGGGACGGCGGATCCGCGCCGTGGTCAACCTCGGGATCGGCGGCTCGGACCTCGGGCCCGTGATGGCCTACGAGGCGCTCCGCCACCACGCCGACCCCTCGATCGCGTTCCGGTTCGTCTCCAACGTGGACGGGGCCGACTTCGTGGAGGCCGTGCGCGGGCTCGACCCCGCGGAGACGCTGTTCATCGTCGCGTCCAAGACGTTCACCACGCTCGAGACCATGACGAACGCGGCGACTGCGCGCGCGTGGTCGGTGGGGGGGCTCGGCGGGGATCCGCGCTCCGTCGCCCGCCACTTCGTCGCCGTCTCGACGAACGCGGAGAAGGTGGCCTCCTTCGGCATCGACCCCACGAACATGTTCCCGTTCTGGGACTGGGTGGGGGGGCGCTACTCGTTGCCCTCCGCGATCGGCCTCTCCACGATGATCGCCGTGGGCCCCGGACGCTTCCGCGAGCTGCTCGCCGGCTTCCACGCGATGGACCTGCACTTCCGCTCCACGCCGTTCGCCAAGAACCTGCCGGTGCTGCTCGGGCTGCTCTCGGTCTGGAACACGACCTTCCAGGGCGTGCACTCGATCGCCGTGCTGCCCTACGACCAGTACCTCAAGCGTTTCCCCGCCTACCTCCAGCAGCTCGTCATGGAGAGCAACGGGAAGGGCGTCACCCGCGCGGGCCGTCCGGCGACGTGGGACACCGGGCCCGTCGTGTGGGGCGAGCCGGGCACGAACGGCCAGCACTCCTTCTATCAGCTGCTCCACCAGGGCACGCGGCGGATCGCCTGCGACTTCCTCGCGTTCGCCCGCCCCCTCACGCCGATGGGGAGGCATCACGACCTCCTGATCGCGAACGTGCTCGCGCAGGCGGAGGCGCTCGCCTTCGGCAGGACCGCCGAGGAGGTGCGGGCCGAGGGCACCCCCGAGCGCCTCGTGCCCCACCGCACGTTCGCGGGCGACCGGCCGTCGAACGTGATCCTGGCCGAGCAGCTGACGCCCCGGACGCTGGGCGCGCTGGTCGCCCTGTACGAGCACGCCGTGCTCACCCAGGGCGTGGTCTACGACGTGAACCCGTTCGACCAGTGGGGCGTCGAGCTCGGGAAGGCGCTCGCCCAGGCCATCGTGCCCGAGCTCGAGGCCGCCTCGGACCCCGCGCTCGCGCACGACAGCTCGACGAACCACCTCATCCGCCGCTACCGCCGAATGCGCACGGAGCGTTGAGAGCGCGGGGTGACTTCCCCATCGGGGGAGTTCGAACTGCTCGTCGAGTCCCGTGCCGCGCGCTCAGCGACTTCCCGACACGCCCCGAGCACGCCCGCCCGGCCGTGGCCCGCGGGCGCCCTCCGCCCCCCGCGCCCCCCACCTCCCGTCCCCGGCGGGGTTCCCTCGTCCCCCCGGGTATCTTCCGGCCCATGCCCGTGCTCGCCTCCCTCCAGGACCTCGAGCTGCGGATCCTCCACTACGTCACGTGCGACCTCGGCACGCCGTTCGTCGAGGACCTCGTGTTCTGGACGCACGACGCGTGGTTCGCCGCGTGCCTCGTGCCGCTCCTGCTGCTGCTCGTGGCGGCGACGCCGCGGGGGCGCGCGCGGCTCCCGGGCGTCCTCGTCACCCTGGTCCTGACGCTCGGCGTCGTGCACGGGGTGCGCGAGGTCGTCTGGCGCACGGCCCCGCGCGACCGCCCGGGGGCCACGTTCTCCGAGGCGGAGATCCTGCGGGGACGCATCGCGATCGGCACGTGCGAGGCGCATCCCTCGATGTGGGTCGAGCGCGCCTACCCGCCGCGGAGCCCGTCGCTGCCGAGCAGCCATGCGGTGTCGGTCGGGGCGTTGGCGATCGCGATCACGCTGGGCTCGCCGTGGGTGGGGGCGCTCGCGTGGGCGTTCGCCGGGTGCGTGGGATTCGGGCGGTTGTTCTACGGGAAGCACTGGCCCACGGACGTCTTGGCCGGGTTCGTGCTGGCGATCACCGCGGGGCTGCTCGTCCACCGGCACGTCACCCCCCGGGTCCTGGCCGCGTGGCGCCGACGCCGAGGGCCCCCGGTCGCGCCTCCCGACGGTGGGAGCGTTCCTCGGTAGAATGACGCGTGAGGCGCCCGTCCTCGGCCGCTCCCTCGCGGCCCCCTGGGCGTCGTCGGAGGAGGCCCCGTGGACGCGCTGACGCGCCACCGCCTGTCGCTCCTGGGGCTCGAGGCCACCGACCTCGAGCCGTGCGAGGTGGCGACCCGCGTCGAACGGCTCTACGCCGCGTTCGTGGAGCGGCTCCCGTTCGAGACGCTGTCGGCGATGGAGCGGCGCCGGGCGATCCCCGCCGACCCCGAGGCGTGGCCCCGCACGACGGACCGCCTGCTGCGCGAGGCCCGCAACGACGGCACCGGCGGCACGTGCTTCTCGCTCGCGTACGCGCTCGCCGAGCTCTTCCGCGGCGTGGGCGCGAACGCCTCGGTGACGCTCGGGCAGCACCTCTCCCACCGCGCGCCCCACGCGGCGGTGGTCCTGTTCGGCGACGAGGGGCCCGTGCTCTACGACCCGTCGTTCCTGCTGCCCGCGGGCATCCCGGTGCGTCCGGGCGGCAGCCTCGACGACGGGCTGTTCCGCCACGTGCTCGAGCCGCGCCGTGGGCCCATGCTCGCGCTGGTGCGCACGGGCCCCGACGCCACGCCGAAGCCGCTCTACTCGTGGATCCCCATGCCGGCCCCGCCCGACTCGTACCTTCGCGCGTGGATCGAGACGTTCTCGACGCCACGCGCGGGCCGGGTGCGCATCGCGAGGCGTCGCGGGGACGAGGTCGTCTCCTACGCCGAGGAGCACGACCGTCTGTACGTGCTGACGCCCGCGGGCCGCTGCGAGGACGCCGTGGGGCACGACTGCGCCTCGGCGCTGCACCGGCACTTCGGTCTCAGCGAGGCCCTCCTGCGCGCGCACTTCGCGGCGGGCGCGCGCCGGTGAGCGAGGCGCGCGATCCTCGCGGCGGATGGTGGGGGGCGCGGGGGGAGGGCAGGCGGCGGCCCCGGTGGGCGCGCGCGGCGTGGGGGCTCGCCGTGGGCCTCCTCCTCGCGGGCGGATCCATGGGGGCGAAGACCGGGCGCGCCGACAGCTGGGGGCCCTACCAGCCGACGCGGTTCGCGGACCCTTCCGGGCGATTCGTGGTCGCCGTGGAGCCCACGGAGAACGGCATCTCGCTCGCGCCGGGCCGCACGGGGCCGCGGGGCCGGTATCAGTTCCTCGAGATCGTGGGCGGCGCCGAGGTGGTCCGCGGCGGCGGCACCCTGGACGAGTTGCCCCTGGACGTGCGGATCGCGCCCGGGGGCCGCGGCTTCGCGGCGCTGCGCGCGTGGGCGGGGGACGGGAGGGGGCGCTGCGTCGTGGTCGCGGACGAGCGCGGCGTCGTCCGTCGCGCGCACATCCTCGCCGACCTGTGGGCGCCGCCGGAGCTCGACGCCATGGTGCGCTCGTCGAGCTCCCTGCACTGGATGCGCGGCGCCTGGTGGACGTCCGACGGCGGGGCGCTCGTCCTCTTCCCGGCCCCGGGCTCGGGCCGGGCGGAGCCGAGGGTCGTCCCCCTGGATCCTCGGGCGGCGCCTCGCCCCCTGGGGGTCGCCGAGGTGCTCGACGCCCTCGCGGGGACGCCGGGCGCGGACCCCGACCTGGCGCTCGACTGGGTCGCCGAGCGGCGCCTGGC
>CAZJJQ010000320.1:0-5238 GCA_964546345.1 uncultured Planctomycetales bacterium | reverse complement strand
TGGCTCCCCGACCAGGGTTCGAACCTGGGACCTACAGATTAACAGTCTGCCGCTCTACCAGCTGAGCTATCGGGGAGCGCTGGTGGGCCACGAACATAGCACAGGACGCCCGGGGGGCCAGAATCCGGGGCGTGCCCACGCCCCCCCACCCCCGAAGCCCCGTACGGGCGGTGATCTTCGACTACGGGGGGGTGCTCCGGCGCGAGGACGCCGCCGACTTCGACGACTTCGCCGAGGAGGTCGGGCTGCCCCGCGGCGTCCTGTGGGCCGCGTTCCACGACATCCCCGCCTACCGCCTCTCCCGGACAGGCCGCCTCGACGCCGCCGGCTACCGCGCCGCCGTCGTGGACGCCCTCTCGGCCTACGTCGAGCGCTCCCGGGCGGAGGCCGCCCTCGGGGCCTTCGACGCCCGCCGGGCCGCCGACGCCCCCGTCGAGCCCGCCATGGCCGCCCTCCTCGACCGGCTGCGCGGCCGCGTCCTCCTCGGGCTCCTGTCGAACGCCGGCTCCGGCGCCCGGGCCCGCCTCGAGGCCCTCGGCGTCACGGCGCCCTTCGACGACGTCGTCTGCTCCGGGGACGTGGGCCTCGCGAAGCCCGATCCGGCGATCTTCCGCCTCGCCGCCTCGCGGCTCGGCGTTCCACCCGAGGCCTGCCTCTTCATCGACGACAGCGCCGGTCACGTCGAGGCGGCCCGCGCCATCGGGATGCGGGCCCACCACCACCACCGCTCCCGCATGCGCGAGCTCGTCGCCGCGCTCGAGGAGGCGGGGGTGCTGCTCCCCGAAGCCTGACCGCGGACGGCGCCGCCCCCGTCGCCCCCCGCCCCCGACGCCCCCCACCTCCCCGTCGCGACCTTCCCCCCGGGAGCGTCGCCGCGCGGCGTCCCTACCCCCCGTCGCGCCACGCGCGGAGCCGCTCCACGTCGTCGCCGATCCACACGCTCGCCCCCACGGCGCGGGCCCGGGCCACGGCGTCGGCGTCGTTCAGCGTCCACGCGTACAGCGGCATCCCCGGGTGCGCGGCCCGCGCCTCCGCGAGCGCCGCGTGCCGGATCGCGAGCAGCGTCGAGCCCGGAGGCACGAATCGCGGCGCGCCGTACGCGCACAGCAGGCCCGCGGGCCGCTCGGGGAAGAGCGCGAGCGCGTCGAGCACCTCCGTCGCGAAGAACGACGTGAAGGCGACGAGCCCGAGGTGGGCGCGGTAGGGCGCGAGAGCCCGCGCCGCGCCCGGCACCTTCAGCTCCACGTCGAGGAGGCCGCGCGCGCCCGCGCGTGCGAGGGCGGCGAGGACGTCGCCGACGTGGGGGCAGGTGTCGTCGTCGGTGGCGGTGAGGCGGCGCACCTCCGCGAGCGTCAGCGCGCGGACCGGCGCCCCCGACGGGAGGCGGTCGTCGTGGCGCAGGATCGGCGCGCCGTCGGCGGTGACGAGGACGTCCACCTCGGCGCCGTCACCGCGGAGGAACGACGCGATCACGCTGCTCGCGCTGTTCTCCGGACCGGAGGGACGGTGGCCCCGATGGGCGAGGAGGAGGGGGGCGGCGGGGGGAGGAGGCACGCGACGGAAGGCTCGGCGGGGCCGGGGCGGCGCCGGCGCGGCTACTTGCCCTTGTCCCGGTCCTTGTGCTTGTCCTTGCCCTTGGCGGGCGGAGGCTCGGGAGCAGGCGTCGGGGCGGACGCGCCCACGGTGACCGCGAGCAGCGGGGTCTCGGGCATCGGCGCCAGGAACGCGAGCAGCGCGATGAGCTCGTCGCGCAGCTTGCGGCGGTCCACGATGCGGTCGATGAACCCCTTCTCGACGAGGAACTCGGCCCGCTGGAAGCCGTCGGGCAGCGTCGTGCGGATCGTGCTCTCGATGACGCGCGGGCCCGCGAAGCCGATGAGGGCGCCCGGCTCGGCGATGGTGACGTCGCCCTGCGCGGCGAAGGAGGCCGAGACCCCGCCCGTGCACGGGTCGGCCAGGATGCTCACGAAGGGCAGGCCCGCCGCGCGCAGCTTCGCGATGACCGCGCTCGTCTTCGCCATCTGCATGAGCGAGAGCGCGCCCTCGTGCATGCGGGCGCCGCCCGAGCTCGCCACCACGAGGAGGGGCATGTGGTCCTTGAGGGCGAGGTCCGCGGCGAGCGCCACCCGCTCCCCGACCACCACCCCCATCGACCCGCCGAGGAAGCCGAAGTCGAGCACCGCGACCGCGACGGGCCGACCGCCGAGGCGCCCGTGCCCGCTGATGCAGGCCTCGGTCGCGTCGCCCTTGGCGCGCGTGCGCCGGAGCTTCTGCTCGTAGCCCTCGGTGCCGTCGCTGAACCGCAGCACGTCGGCGGGTGCGAGGTCCTCCCCCACGGGGACGAACGTGCCGGGATCGAGGAGGAGCTCGAGGCGGCGCCGGGCCTCGATCTTCATGTGGTGGCCGCACTCGGGGCACACATTCGCGTTCTCGGCGAGCGTCTTCCCCCAGACCATCTTGCCGCATGCGTCATTGCTGCACTTGGTCCAGAGGCCGGCGGGCACCTCGCGCTTCTTGCGGAACGACCAGGCCATGGGTTCATCGCCTCCCGCGCAGGGCCGAGATGGCGGAAGCCCGGTCCGGCCTGCCGAACACGGCGCTGCCCGCCACCAGGACGTCCGCCCCGGCCGCGATGGCCTGCGGGGCGGTCTCGGCGTTGATGCCGCCGTCGATCTCGATCGGGCCGGGATAGCCTTCCCGCCGCAGGGTCCGGATCTTGTCGAGCACGGAGGGGATGAAGGACTGGCCTCCGAAGCCGGGGAACACGGACATGATCAGGACGAAGTCGGCCCGGGGAAGATGGGCCCGGGCCCGGTCCAGCGGAGTGTCGGGGTTGAGGACGATGCCGGGCACCTTGCCCTTGCCGCGCACGATCTCGAGCGCCCGCGCGACGTCACCCTCGACCTCGGCGTGGACCGACACCCAGTCCGCGCCCGCGTCGCAGAAGGCCCCCACGTACTTCACGGGATCCGAGATCATCAGATGGCAGTCGAGCGTCGCCTTCGTGGCCTTGCGGATGCTCGCCACGAGCGGCGGGCCGAAGGTGATGTTGGGGACGAAGTGCCCGTCCATCACGTCGAGATGGAGCAGGTCGGCCCCCCCCGCGAGGACGCTGTCGATCTCGACGGCCAGGCGGCTGAAGTCGGCCGACAGGATCGACGGCGCGATCTGGACCTGGCGGGTGGTCGGGCCAGCGGACGGAGCGACGGCCATGGAGGACTCCGGGACTCCCCCCAGGGTAGCGGCCGGGGCACGGGGAGACGAGGAGCGCCTTCGGGCGTCGCCCGCAGGCGTCGGACGCGCCCTCCCGACTCCGGGGGGGCACGCCTCGGCGCCCCGGCGCATCGGGGTGCGGCGCCCAGGGCCCCCGTCAGCGTGGGCGCAGCGAGGTCAGCAGGCGGCCATACGCTCGAGGAGCTCGACGCACCGGTTGCTGTAGCCCCACTCGTTGTCGTACCAGGCGAGCACCTTCACGAGGTTGCCGATCACCTGGGTCGAGAGGCCGTCGATCACCGCGCTCGAGGGGTCGCCGACGATGTCGGACGACACGATCGGGTCGGTGGTGTAGCGCACCCACGGCTCGAGGGGCCCCTCGGCGGCGGCCCGGAGCGCCGCGTTCACGTCCGCGACGGTCGCGGGCTTCTGCAGGATCGCGGTCAGGTCCACGATCGAGCCGTCCTTCACGGGCACGCGGAGCGACATGCCGTCGAGCCTGCCCTTGAGCGCCGGCACCACCTTGCCGACCGCCTTCGCGGCGCCCGTCGAGGTCGGGATGATGTTCTCGCAGGCGGCGCGGGCGCGGCGCAGGTCCTTGTGCGGCAGGTCGAGGATGCGCTGGTCGTTCGTGTAGGCATGGACGGTGTTCATGAAGCCCCGCTCGATGCCGAAGGCCTCGTGGATCACCTTGGCGATCGGCGCCAGGCAGTTCGTCGTGCAGGAGGCGTTGCTGACCAGCTTGTGCTCGGGCTTCAGCGTGTCGTGGTTGACCCCCAGGACGATCATGGCGTCGAAGTCGTCCTTGGAGGGGGCCGTGAGGAGGACCTTCTTCGCCCCGGCGGTCAGGTGGGTCGTGCACTGCTCGCGGGTCGTGAAGACGCCCGTGGCCTCGACGACGTAGTCCACGCCCAGGGCCTTCCACGGCAGCTTCGCGGGGTCCTTCTCGGAGAGGAACTCGACCCGCGTGCCGTCCACCACCAGGGTCTTGCCGTCGAGCCGCACGTCGCCGGGGTAGCGGCCGTGGGTGCTGTCGTACTTGAGCAGGTGCTCGTTGACCTCGGGGGCGCCGATGTCGTTGATCGCGACGACCTTGAAGGCCTCGTGCTTCATGAGCACGCGGAACACCAGCCGTCCGATGCGTCCGAACCCGTTGATCGCGACCGTCGCCATGGGTGCCGTCTCCGAGGGGGCTCCGTAGTCAACGCAGGGTCGCCGGGGAGCGGAAGAAGATCCCGCCAAGGTAGGCTCCCCGGGCGTGGACGCCGCCGTGCCCCCGCCTCCCCCCGGACCGCCGGGACCGCCGCCGGAGGCCCCGTTCGACCCGCACGCCCTGGAGCTGCGCGTGGCGGCGGCCGCGCGGGAGCAGGGCCTGCTCGCCGACGGAGACCGCGTGCTGGGGGCCGTCTCGGCGGGCGCCGACTCGGCGGCCCTGGCGGGGCTGCTCGCGGCCGACGCGGGCCTGGAGGTGCACCTGGGGCACGTGGACCACGGCTGGCGCGGGTCGGAGGAGGCCGAGGCCGACCGGCGGACCGTGGAGGCGCTCGCGGGGCGCCTCCACGCCCCGCTCGCGCTCGCGCCGCCGCCCGAGACGATCCGCCGCACCGAGGCGGACGCCCGGCGCCACCGCTACGCGGCGCTCCAACGCCTCGCGCGGGAGCAGGGCTGCACGAAGGTCGCCACCGGCCATCACCTGAGGGACCAGGCGGAGACCCTGCTGCTTCGACGCGCGCGCGGCAGCGGCCCGCAGGGGCTCGCCGGCATCCCGCGACGCCGCCCCCTGGGGGAAGGCGGGCTCGTCGTCGTCCGGCCCGTGCTCGACGTGGATCCGCGGGAGCTGCGCGCCTACGCGGCGGCACGGGGCCTCCCTTGGCGGGACGACCCGACCAACGCGGACCTCGACCGGGACCGGGCCCGCGTCCGGGCGCGGCTCGAGGCCACGAGGGAGCGCCGTCCGCACGCGGTGGCGCACCTCGCCCGGCTGGCCCACCGCCTGGCGGACCGCCAGGCGCTCCGCGCGGCGCG
>CAZJJQ010000319.1:0-5241 GCA_964546345.1 uncultured Planctomycetales bacterium | reverse complement strand
TCAGCCCTGCACCACCGTCCGGAAGCCGCCGTGCGCCATGCGCTTCACGTCGAAGGGCATGACCTTGGGCATCTCGTGCCGCTGCATCTCCGCCATGACCTTCTTGTTCACGGCGTCGCGGTGCGCCTTGCTCCGGTAGACGATGAACGAGTACCACAGCGTCTCGCCGGGCTTGAGCCTGACCAGCTTCCGGAAGTCGCCGCAGCCGGGCATGACCTCGAGGTCGTCGGCCACGCACTCGAAGTACTGGAGCGCGCCGTGCTTCATCCAGACCTTCTTGCCCCAGGTCGCCATCTTCTTGTAGGCGGCGATCTTGCTCTTCGGGGCGGGGATCACGAATCCATCGACGTAGGACATGGGTGGGGTTCCTGGGGCCTCCGGTCCTGCGCGGCAGCTCGACCGTGTGGGGACGCAGTGTAGCGGGAGACGCCGCGGGCTGCCGATCCGATGCGCCCCTCACGCGGGGATCGCCGCGCCTGCGCCGTGCCTTCGCGAGATCGGCGACGTCGAGCGAGCACGCTGGGCCCCCTCCCGCCGCCCTCCCCCTCCCCCATCAGCCCGGGATCACCGCGATGCCCTCGAGCTCGACGAGCGACTCGGGCTCGTAGAGGCGCTTTACCTCGAGGAGGGCCATGGCGGGGTACCAGCGGCCCATGTGGCGACGCCAGGCCTCGCCGATGGCGCGGGCGTTCGTGCGCCAGGCGTCCGCGGACAGGACGTAGACCCGCATGGAGACCACGTGCTCGGGCGCGCCGCCGGCCGCCGTGAGGACCGCGACCACGTTCTGAAGCGCCAGGTCCGTCTGCGCGACGAGGTCGTGGGGGTGGGGGAAACGCGCGTCGGCGTCCCAGCCCACCTGGCCGCCGAGGTAGAGGGTGCGGCCGGGGGAAGCCAGCACGCCGTGGGCGTAGCCGACGGGCTTCGCGAGACCCGCCGGGTTCACCGCGCGGTGGGGCGGCCGGGGATGGATGGACTCGGTCATAGGCCGAGGTCGTCGTCGCGCTCGGCGCGGCGGCCGAGCACGGCGACGCGGATCCAGAGGGACGAGGCCGCCTCCGTGAGGTTGGCCACCACGGGGGGGGCGAGCCCGGGCTCGCGCAGGAGCGCCGCCAGGCCGTCGTAGGCGCGCAGGATCTTGCGCTCCACGGGGGTCATCTCGTTGCCGACGAGGTCCTTCACGCGCCGCCTCCCTTCACGATCCGGTCGTCCTTCACGCGACGGGCCTTCAGCTCGAAGCGCGGCAGGCTGCCGGTCGGCACGCGCTCCACGAGGATGCCGAGGCCCTCGTGGTTGCGCACGAGGTCGTCGTGGAGGTCCTTCGCCGCCTTCTCCCAGCCCTGCTCGTGGCCCGCGCGGACCTCGAAGCGCACCGCGATCTCGTCGCGGATGCCCTCGGCGGTCCACAGGTAGATCTGGAACTCGTCCGCCACGGCGTGCTCGCGCACGATGCTCTCGATGGCGCGCGGGTAGACGTTGGTCCCCCGCACGAGGAGCATGTCGTCCACGCGGCCGAGGATGCCGCCCTCGAAGAGGTCGAACGTCCGTCCGCACGAGCAGCGCGAGTGGGGGACCTTCACGACGAGGTCGCGCGTCCGGTAGCGGAAGACGGGGATCGCGCCGCGGCCGAACGACGTCACGACCCGCTCGCCCCGCTCGCCGTAGGCCACCTCGCGCCCCGTCTCGGGGTCGATGACCTCCTCGATGAAGTGATCCTCGATGACGTGCGCGCCGCCGGGCTGCCGCTCGCACTCGAACATCATGATCGTGCCGAGCTCCGTCATGCCGGCCGTGTCGCCGCAGACGGCGCCCCACTGCTCCTCGATGAGCCGCTTGGTGGCGGGGATCGACCCCGCGGGCTCGCCCGAGACGATGACGCGGCGGACCTTGCCCTTCGGCAGGTCGATGCCCATCTCGCGCGCCTCCTGTGCGAGCCGCAGGGCGTACGTGGGCGTCGCGCAGACCACCGTGGCGCCCATCTCCTCGATGAGCCGCACGCGGTTGGGCGTCGCCATGTTCCCGGACGGCAGGACGAGGCAGCCCATCTTCTCGCACGCGTAGTGCGCGCCCCAGAAGCCGATGAAGGTCCCGTAGGAGAACGCGAAGAAGACGACGTCGCCGGGCCGCACGCCGAACGCGTGGAAGCCGTAGCACCAGCACTCGGCGATCCACTTCCAGTCCGTGCGACCGTCGAGCACGCGCAGGGGCGTGCGTCCCGTGGTGCCGCTCGTCATGTGGTAGCGGATCGCCTGATCGGCGGGGGTGGCCAGGAGGTCGCCGAACAGGGGCTTCTCGGCCTGGCAGTCCATCCACTCGGCGCGGGTGGTGAAGGGGAGCCGCTTCAGGTCCTCGAGGCGCCGGATCCGCTCCGGCTTCACCTTCGCCGCCTCGAGGCGCCGGCGCTGGAACGGGCTGCGCTCCCACGCCCGCGCCACCGCGGCACGGAGCTTCCTGCCCTGGAGCCGCCGCAGGTCCTCCCGCGGCAGGGTCTCGAGCTTCGGGTTCCAGTACGGGGACTCCGTCGTCATCGCCTCTCCTCGTGGTGCGGGCGGGGGCTCACGCGAGCCCCTCGCGCCGCCTCGGCGCCTCGTCCTTGCCCGGCCGCTCGTCCTTGCCCAGCAGGGCGCGCGCGAGGATCACGCGCTGGATCTCGCTCGTGCCCTCGTAGATGGTGAGCCCGATCGCGTCGCGGTAGTGCCGCTCGAGCGGCAGTGAATCGCAGTAGCCCCGCGCCCCGTGGATGCGCAGGGCCTGCGTCGCGGCGCGCAGGGCCGCTTCCGTCGCGAACAGCTTGGCGGCGCTCGTCTCGGCCGTGGCCTCGTGCCCCGCGTCGATCCGGCGGCCCGCATGGTAGACGAGCAGACGCGAGGCCTCGAGCGCGACGTGGAGGTCGGCGAGCGTCGCGCCCACCTGCTGGAAGTCGCCGATGCGCTGCCCGAACTGCCGGCGCGCACGGGCGAACGCCGTCGCGAGCTCGAGGCACGCCGCCTGGATGCCCACCGCCCCGGCGGCCACGCCGAGGCGGCCCTGGTCGAGCCCCGCCATGGCGACCCTAAAGCCCGACCGCGGCGGACCGAGCCGCGCCGACTTCGGCACGCGCAGGCGCCGGAAGACGACCCGGGCGTGGTCGCTGGCGCGGTGCCCGAGCGGGTGCCCTTCCATCGGGTGGGTCTCGAATCCAGGCGTCGATGTGGGCACGAGGTAGGCCTCGATGCCCTTGCGCCCCGCGGCCGGCTCGGCGTTCGCGAAGACGATCGCGAGGTCCGCGATGCCGGCGTTCGTGATCCAGTGCTTCTCGCCCTCGATCTCGACGTGGTCGCCGTCCTCGCGCGCCCGGGTGGTCATGGCGGCGACGTCGCTGCCGGCGTCGGGCTCGGTGAGGCAGAAGCAGCCGACGTCCGTGCCCGCGGCCAGGCGGGGCACCCACAGGGCCCGCTGCGCCTCCGATCCAAACTTCGCGACGGTCTGCGCCACGAGCCCCACGTGCACGGCCACGAATCCGCGCACGCTCCCGTCCACGCGGCCCAGCTCTTCCGAGATCAGCGCGTTGCCGAGCGCGCCCGCGCCCCCGCCCCCGAGCGAGCGGGGCAGCGGGGCGCCGAGCAGCCCCAGCGCCCCCATCTTCGGCAGCAGCTCCTTCGGGAAGCGGCCCTCGCGGTCGCACGCGCGCGTGAGAGGCTCGACCTCCGTCCGGGCGAACGCCTCCGCCCGGCTCCGCCAGTCCTCCTCCTCGGAGGTGAGGCCGTACCGGGTCGCGTGGTCCGACGCCACGCCTACCGCCCTTCGAAGCGCGTCGGCTTCCCCGACTTGGAGGCGTCGTAGAAGTTGCGGTGGTCCTTCGCGCGGAGGAGCAGCGCCTGCGCCACGGCCTCGAACTCGATGGCCGAGCCGAGGTCCATGGACGCCTCGTGGACCAGGAGACGCTTCGTCATCCCGAGCGCGAGGCCGGGGCCGTCGGCCAGGCGGCGCGCGATCGCCGTGGCCTCCTCGAGGACCTTGTCCTTCGGCACCACGCGCGTCGCGAGCCCGATGCGGAGCGCGGTCTCCGCGTCCACGGGATCGCCGAGCATGAGGAGCTCGGACGCCCGTCCGAGCCCCACGACGCGCGGCAGGAGGTACGCCGCGCCCATGTCGGCCCCGGCGAGGCCCACCTTCGTGAAGAGGAAGGCGAACTTCGCCGTGTCGGCCATGACCCGCAGGTCGCTCGCCAGCGCGATGACGGCGCCGGCGCCCGCCGCGACCCCGTTGAGCGCGGCCACCACGGGCTTGTCCAGCCGCCGCAGGTTCTCGACCACCTCGCCCGTGAGCCGCGTGAACTCGAGGACGTCCTTCACGTCGCCCTCGAACAGGGCGCCGATGATCGCGTCCACGTCGCCGCCCGAGCAGAAGCCCCGGCCCTTCCCGGTCAGGACCACGGCCCGGACCGCGTCGTCCTGGCGGAGGTCGTACAGCCGCTTCGCGAGCGCGGTGTACACCTCGAACGTGAGCGCGTTGAGCACGTCCGGGCGGGAGAGGGTGAGGGTGCCCACCCCGTCCGAGACGCTCCAGTCGAAGGGCGGGGTCGGGGGCGTGGGGGGCGTGTGGCTCGGGGACGTCGGCGTCATCCGCACTCCTAGGGATCCGTCGGGGGGCGTCGGGGGCGACAGTCTACGGGGGGGAGGGCGGTCGCCTCAACCGGTCAGGGGCGCCGGGCGAGTATCGTCCGGACGTGACCGGGCCCGATCCCTCCCCCCGCGCCCCCCACCCTTCCCCGCCCGTCGTGCACCACCCCCTGCTGCCCGCGCGGTGGCCGACGCGGGACGAGGCGGCGCGTGCGCGCTGGTTCTCCCCGATCGACCTGGGACGCGGCCTGATCGCGCGGACGCGCACGTGGGTGCCCGCCATGGTCCCGTGGCGGGCGACCGCCGAGGGCTTCGTCACCGACGACGTCGTGGCCTGGTACGCGCGGTTCGCCCGCGGTCGGCCGGGCGTGCTCGTGGTCGAGGCCACGGGGATCCGCGACGTGCCGAGCGGTCCGCTGCTCCGCATCGGGCACGACCGCTTCCTGCCCGGCCTGGAACGGCTGGTCCGTGCCGTGCGCGAGGCGAGCGCCGGCGAGACGCGGCTGTTCGTGCAGATCATCGACTTCTTGGCCGTCCGCCGGAGGCCCACGCCCGAAGCCTACTTCGGCCGGTTCCTCGCCATCGGGGACGGCCTCCGGCGCCGCGCCGCCGACGTGCTCGGGGACCCTACGCTGCTCGCGGC